>JAAXQF010000272.1 GCA_012974435.1 Desulfuromonadales bacterium
GCGAGGTGCCGAAAGAGGGGTGGTCGATATAGGCGTCCCCGGTGACGAAGAGCACATCGAGTTCGTCCCAGCCTCTCTCGGTCATCTCCGCGCGATTGCACGGAATAAATTTATGCTGCCTGGTTTCGCTCACGGAGGACCTACTTCTTCTGTGCTTTATTAATCAGGTCGTAAATCGCTTCAGCCATCAGCCGATAACCGGTCGCGTTGGGGTGAATGACGTCGCTTTTCATGCTGTTGTCACTGAGCAGGTCGACAAGAATCTCTTTTTGCAGGGGGACCGTGTATTTGTCGGCAATTTGCGAATAAAGCTCCGGGACCTGCAGTCCAAAGCCGAACTTCGGTACGCCAACCAGAACGACATCAGCACCGCGTGAGCGGATCAAGGTGATCATCGCATCAAGGTTGCTGCTTGTGGTTGGCTGATCCAGCTTGCGAAGGAAATCGTTGCCGCCGTGGCAGAGGATGACAAGTGTCGGGTTATATTCCTCCAGGACAGCAGGGAGACGTTTTAACCCGGCGGCTGATACTTCCCCGGGAATACCGACGTTGATCACCTGTCTGCCGAGCAACTCAGAGAGCACGTCCGGGTAGGATTGTCCCGTAGAGGCTCCAGTGCCATGAGTGAGGCTGTCGCCGAAAGCGAGCACCACGCTCTCCTGTTTGAATGGTTTGATACTGGGTCCGGAGTCGCAGCCGGTGAAGAACAGAATAGAAAAAAAGAGCGTGAAAATAAGGAAAATGCTTCGGCGCATGATGTCCTCGTGTCAGAATGTGTACGCGGATCAATCTGAACCCATCATGGCATAGATGGCACGTATAAAGGAATCCCCCTATTGGAACAGTGGTTGTTGGAATATGGCTATCCTGCGCTTTTTCTGCTCAGCTTTCTGGCTTCCACGCTGGTGCCGCTTGGTAGTGAATGGTTGTTGGGTGTGTTGCTGCTGAATGGCTTTGATCCAACGACCACTGTGCTGGTGGCAACCCTTGGTAACAGCTGTGGTGCGCTGACGACCTACGCCATCGGGCTGTGGGGTGGGCCCTATCTCATCCAACGTCTTTTGCGGATCAGTCCCGATAGTCAGAAGCGGGCCGAACATCACTTCAACCGTTATGGCAGCTGGGCTTTGCTGTTTTCGTGGCTGCCCGTTATTGGGGACCCCCTTTGCCTGGTTGGTGGTGTGTTGCGTACCGGTTTCTGGAGGTTTGTTATGCTGGTATCGGTTGGTAAGTTTGTTCGTTATCTTGTGGTGGCTAAGCTGGTTCTGGAAGGGACAAAGACTCTTTAACGCAGAGAATAATGGCCCTGGCTCCTCTATGTTTCTATGAAATTTAGAAGGCTTCCCTTTGCGCTCTTTGCGTCTCTGCGTTAAACCTTTTTTAAAGGTGTTTTGTTTTAAGGTTTAAATCTATGGATAAAGACTTCTGGCACAGACGTTGGCAAAAGAATGAGATCGGTTTTCACATGACCGATCCTCACCATTTTCTGCAGCAATTTTTCCCGCTCTTGCAAGCACGACTCACCGATAGTGTATTTGTTCCCCTTTGCGGCAAAAGCCCCGACCTGGTCTGGTTGCGCGAAGAAGGTCTCAAGATCGTCGGCATAGAATTGAGTCGAACGGCTATCGAGGCTTTTTTCGATGAGAATGATCTGCCCGGTCAATGGACTGATGAGACCGTTATCCCTTTCTGTGCGGCAGAAGGTTACAAGCTCTACTGCGGCGATTTCTTTGATTTGACTGCGACTGAGTTGAGCGGGATCAGCTCATACTACGATCGAGGCGCGTTGGTGGCCTTGCCGCCGGAGATGCGTGCTCGCTACGCAGCACATCTGTCGTCGCTGCTGTCGTCCGGTAGCCGGGTCCTTCTGATCAGTTACTCATACAATCAGAGTGAAACGAAAGGGCCGCCTTTTTCGGTTCCGCAGCAAGAGTTGGAGGCCTTGTTCTCAGAAAACTTTCGCATTGAAATTCTGTCAGAAGAGGATGTCCTCTGGTCGCACCAAGGCTTGGTAGAGAGGGGTGTAACTCAGTTGATGGAATATGCGGTGTTGTTGATCAGGAAATAGTGATTCCAAGAAACCTGTTAGTTTCCTTTCCTCTGCCATGCCGCTCGCCCCTTCCAAAGCGTATTCCCGGAATAAATCGCCAGTCCCGTCCAGATGAAAAGAAAACTGATCAGGTGCCCACGGCTGAACGGCTCGTTGTAGAGGCCAACGGCCAGGATAAAGTGCAGGCTTGGTGTGAGGTATTGCAGGAAGCCGATGGTTGCCAACTGCAAACGACGTGCGGCGGCGACGAAGAGGAGCAATGGAATGGCGGTGACGACGCCGGAGAGAGGCAGTAGCAGGTCGAGTCGTAAGGTTCCTGCCAGAAATGAGCTGTCCTGCTGGGTGGTCAGGTAAACAATGTAAGCGAGGGCAAAGGGCCCGAGCAGGAGCGTCTCCACGGTCAGGCCGATCATCGCCTCGACGCGTGCAACTTTACGCAATAGACCGTAGAGTCCGAAAGAGACTGCGAGGAGAAGGGCAATCCAAGGGACCTGGCCGTGATGGAGGGTCAAGTTCAGCACCCCGATCAGGGCGAGCAGCACACTAAACATCTGCCAGCGGTTCAGCCTCTCGCGCAAAAAGAGAAAGCCGAGCAGAATACTCAAAAGCGGTGTGATGAAATATCCCAGGCTGGATTGGAGGACTTCGCCATGCTGGACGGCATAGATGAAGACCAGCCAGTTGGTGGCGATCAGGAGTGTTGATCCGCAAAGGGTGAGCAAAACCTGACGGTTCTTGAGAGTCGTTCCAACTTGTCCCAGCTGGCGTCGGCAAGCGACGAGGATAAAGAGGAAGACCAAAGACCAGAAGATACGGTGACAGACAATTTCGAGGGGTGCTGCGCCTTCGAGCGCCTTGAAAAAGACCGGGAATGAGCCCCAGATCAAGTAGGCGGTCAGGCCAAGCAGCACACCGATGCGCGAGCTGTTGTCTTCCTCTGACGGTGTGGTCTGGTTGTTACCCGCGAGGGGTTTGGTCACTTTCATTGATTCCGTTACTAGGGACACTTGATTGAAGTGTTCCTCAGATGTTTCAAAAAACTCACTTAGGTGATGAGGGCTTTTATTTTTGCGTAGGGGTAAATAGCTCTCTTTGAATTCTTGCTGTAGCCTGAGAGCAACAGATCGTTAATCTGTTGCTCTTTATTTGGGCTTTGCAACTTAAGGATAAAAGCAAAACCGTCGGGGTTGCCCGACGGCAACTTCATTTTCTTTGTGGCGACAAAGAAAACGAAGCAAAAGAAAGCTTGGCGCTGCGCTGGGCATGTTTTACTCGATTCATTCTGGTGGCAAATATCATTGAAATAAACCTTTGGTAGTCTACACATCCCTCGTTAGCCCCGAGGCCCTTTTGGACCTCTAGCCCTCTGGTAGATGTTGATTTTTGAGTGTTTTGCCTTTCGCTGAAAAAACCACGATCTGGAAGGCCCTCGACCAGGGCCGGATTCTTTATTTGTGCCACATCTTAAAGGCTATGAAATCTGGCAAAGGAGATGCCCTCCGCAAGGAGCAAGGCCTTTTTTGCATCCTTTTTGTGGCCACCTGGACAAAAAGGATGGCGTCTGGCGGGACGCGACCCGCCGGTTATGCTTTGATCTTAATAAGTAAAGAGCAACAGATTAACGATCTATTGCTCTTCGGATGTCGTCTGTCCGGTAACTATTGTAATTGATACTACACTGAACTTTGTCAAAACCAGTAGGGACACTTCAATATGAAGTGCCCCTACTGCATTTCAGGTTGACGTGATATCTGTCACTTCTTCTTTTGAGCCTGCTTGAAAAGGTCCGCAAAAGAACCCATCCCGCCCGTAGTCTTCTCTTCGTAAGAAGTCTCCATCGACTCTTCCGATTTATCGCGAACCGAAGCCAGAGAGATCCTCTTCTCGTCAAGATCGATCTTCTCAACGATGACCTGTATCTCCTGGCCGAGCTTCAGTACGTCCTGGGGATGTTTGATGCGCTGCTCACCACCTATCTGCGAGATGTGCATCAGACCGTCAATGCCTTCTTCCAGAGTGATAAAGGCACCGAACTTGGCCAGCCGTGACACCTTGCCGGTATGGGTAGATCCCGGTGGGTAACTGGCTTCGACCTTGCTCCAGGGGTTGGCGAGGGTGTCACGCAGGCTGAACGAGAATTTTTCATTCTCCCAGTCGCACCTTTTAACGGCAACTTCTATCTCCTGGCCAACTTGAAGAACCTCTTCAATGTTTTCCACCCGGCCGTAGGAAATCTCGGAGATAGGCAACAGTCCCTCGAGACCGCCGATATCAATAAAGGCGCCGAAGTCACGGATGTTGGTGATGGTGCCGGAGACGACCATCCCCTCTTTGAGGGTTTTCATCAGTGCGGCTTTTTGTTCGAGACGTTCCTCTTCGAGGATGGCGCGGTGAGAGACAACGATGTTGCGACCCTGCTCGGCAAATTGGGAGATGCGGAAGGCGCGGGTTGTGTCGATTACGTCTGCCGATTCTTCCTGGCGACGAATACCAAGTTGGGAGAAGGGACAGAAAGCGCGGACATTGCCCGGCAGTTTGATCTCGTAACCGCCCTTGATCTCTTTTTCGATGCGACCTTCTACGGGAATCCCATTGCGCCATGCTTCTTCCAGCTGTGCTGTTCCGGAGGAGCCGCCGCCGAGTCGGGTGGTGAATCGCATCTCACCGCCTTGACGGGACATGAAATAGGCGCTGACAGTGTCACCCACGGCAACGGTCAGGTTGCCTTCGTCATCAAGGAACTCTTTACGGTCGAGAACTCCTTCACCCTTTTGCCCCACATCGAGAAACAGCCATTCGCTGCCGATCTGCAAAACAGTGGCATCAATCTTCTGACCTGGTTCAAGTTGAGTTTTGCCAACCATGCTCGCTTCGAACATTTCGGCAAAATTGCCCTCTTCACTCATTTCCTGATCGTCAAAGGTTTCGTCACTCATCATCGTCCTCGTTTAGATTTGCGGTTGTATAACCCAAAAAATGTTTAACGCAGAGGTGCAGAGAACGCAGAGGAAAATCTCTTAACCTTAGGGAAAGGATTTCATTCTTACAGTTTCTCTCTGCGACTTCGCGTCTTTGCGTTAATAAATTGTTTAAGGTTGGTTTGCCTTTGGTTTTAGTTATGGGCTCGTAGATTTATGGATATCAATTAACATTATAAGCATGTTTATCACACCTGTCATGACTTAAGAAGTGACCTTTGCGGTTAATCTCTCGATTTATGTGATAAACCTGTTATTGTGCCTGCAGTTGAGATCAATAAAATCGTATCATCCATCGATATTTAAGATATGGACAGCTTATGAAAAATTATGACGTCATCGTCGTTGGCGGTGGCCCGGCCGGACTCTTTGCCGCTGGTTTCGCTGCGCGTAAGGGTGCCAAGGTGCTGTTGCTGGAGAAAAATCCACAATGTGGTGCAAAGATCCTGATTACCGGCAAGGGGCGTTGTAATGTCACGCACAGTGAAGATGACCCGCGCAAGTTCGTTGAACACTTCGGGCGTAATGGTAAAGCCTTGCTGACTGCGCTCTATGCTTTCGGCGTCAAAGACGTTGTCTCATTTTTTGAAGAACAGGGTGTGCCGCTGAAAATCGAGCGTGGTGGTCGCATTTTCCCCGACAAAGGTGAAGCGAAGGATGTGCAGAAGGCCGTGATCGCCTTTGCTCGTGATGCCGGGGTAGAGATGCGTACTTCGTGTACGGTGAAAAAACTGCTGATTGAAGATGATGTCATCAAGGCCCTGGAGACCACAGCCGGTGCTTTTTCGGCAGACAACATCATTGTCGCGACCGGCGGCCTGTCTTATTCGGAAACCGGTTGCACGGGTGACGGT
>JAAXQF010000426.1 GCA_012974435.1 Desulfuromonadales bacterium
GGATATGGTTGGTCATCAGGCAGTAAGCCCAGATGTCAACATGGTTCTCCATTGCATAGTGTCTGAGGATTTCAAGATAGGTGAGTCGATCGTTGTCGTCAAAAAAAACAGGCTCGCGATTGTTCCCTCGTTGAGTGATATGGTGCGGATAGCCAACTGCTACCGCTCGTGCGTGGCGTGGCATGTTCCCCTCCTTTTATGAAATAACAAAACAGCAAATAAAGATTAGGCTATGTTAAGTATGATTACTGTTGAAGGCAAGTTTTTTGTGACACTTACTGGGGACAGGGATTAGTGACAGGGACGAGTAAGTGTCACCGATTTGTGTCACCGATTCATCTTGACGCCTTCGGAACGCAGGGGTATTTTTAGGACTTACCTGTTGGAACTAAACCGAAGCAGATATATAGGTGTGGCTCTGGGTGAAGCAACAAGGAATATTTATGTCTGAGTTTGACGAGTTAAAAGAAAAAATTCGCAAGTTTGTCGCAGACCGGGATTGGGACCAGTATCATACGCCCAAGAATCTTTCCATGGCGCTAATCGCTGAGTGTGGGGAGTTGGTGGAGCATTTCCAGTGGCTGACAGAAGCAGAAAGCGCTGATATTCCTCCTGAGGGCCTTGAAGAGATCAGCCACGAAATCGCCGATGTCTTTGTTTACCTGTTACGTTTATCCGATAAACTCGGCATAGACATGGTTGAGGCTGTAAACTGTAAAATGCTTTTGAACGAAGCGAAGTATCCTGCCGATGAAGTTCGCGGTTCCGCGAAGAAATATACCGAATATAAAGGTCGTCGATAACCTTCAGAGCTGAGAAGCTGCTTGAAGACTTATCTGAAACTCCCTGCCGTCGCTTTTTTCTGGGGCGGTATTTTTGTCGCCGTTCGTTTCCTGGCCGGTGCTGCACATCCAGTTTCCGCGGCAATTTTCCGATGATATGTTTTGCTTTTTGATTGCCAAACCTCAAAAAGCCGGTAGCCTTTTCAGGGCGTTGAACTAAAACCCTCCTAGCCAGAACTCCGGATGGACCCTGCTTAACAAGGATGATTTTTATGGATATGAATGAGAAACAGATCAATGAAGTGCTTGATAGCCCGGAGAAGGCTCTCAAACTGAATGAAGAGCAACTTGATGTCGTGACTCAAGCCGCCATTGGCCTTTACGGGACGACTGCGAATCCAGCGCTCGTGGAAAAACTCCACCTGTTGTACCGGCATTACGTGACACGTATTCATCCCGCGCAGCGCGTACGAAATTACCAGACAGCCGTTGATCTCGTGCTTGCCGGCAAGAGTGGTGTTCACGCCTTAATACCTTTTGTTTGCTGCGATCCGGCCCGGCCAGTTGCGTCCACTGCGGCCCTTGACTATGTCGTTCTCGCGCCAGCCAATGATGAGAACGCGACGACGGGAGCCCTTGAACTTCTTGACTTGTACGATCGGGGCTCATTAGCCAACGGTCTGGCCGTACTGGGCGGAATGGTAATGACAGGAGACCGGCGAATTCTTTCCCTCCTTGAGTCTCACTGCAGGGCTTTGAGCTGTGATGAGGTCGAGATTCTGATCAAGTGTCGCGGCAGTCTTCTGACCCTTGCCGTGATCGAGTTCTATCTTGAATGGCTTGAAGCGCTCGATTGCCGTGAAGAGTGTGACATTTTCGCTGCAGTCGCAGCCGGCTTTGCCAACCTGGCGATCGGGTCAACCGATGGGATTGTGTATGACATCGAGCGCGTGATCCCCAGTACTCCTGATAATGCGGTGCGCATCCTTAACCAATGGTCTCTGTCGGAATATGCTGCAACCATTGCTTCTCGTCTGCATGATATCGCTGAGCGCGAGGAGGGTGAACCGATCATCCCTGAAGTTATGTCGATATGGGGTTTGTCTTGAAATTTAGGTCACCTGGCCACCTCCCTTGCTTGTGGCTGACCTTTGTTGTACTGGCAGTTCTTATAACTCCCGGCGGGATCCTGGCTGCAGAGGGCCAGGACAACCGATGGGCTCAGTCGATCTTTTTTGAAAATGACCTGTTCAATGGCACCGACAGCAACTATACCAATGGCATCAAATACTCACTTATTTCCCCTGATTTGTCGCCGCACGCCAAGCAGGGACATTTCCCTCGCAAAGTCCTGGAACTGGTCCACAAGATCCCATTTATCCGCGACTCAAGCCCAGAATACAGCCACAAAGCTGAGTTTTCACTGGGTCAGAACATGTATACCCCGTCGGACACCAGTCGTTCTGGTCTTATCGTCGATGACCGTCCTTATGCAGGGTGGCTCTATGTCGGACTTGCTTATCACCGCAAAACGAAATTTGAGGAGCATCTCGACTTTGTCGATAGCCTGGAAATACAAATGGGGATGGTCGGTCCTTTGTCTTATGCAGAAGAGGCCCAGACCCTGGTGCATGAACTGCGCGATATTCCTACAGCAAAGGGTTGGGATAATCAGTTAAAAAACGAGCCTGGTCTATTGGTAGCTTTCGAGCGCAAGTGGCTGTTTTCAAGAGCTTCAGATCGCTTGCTGACTGCCGACGCTATCGTTCACGCTGGCGGGGTCGTCGGTAATGTAGCGACATATTTAAATACTGGGCTGGAGGTTCGGTACGGGATGAATCTGGCGCGCAACTTCGGTGTTTCGATGATCCGTCCTGCTGGCAGTACGCTCTTCACACCGCATGATAAACCGAGCATCTATCTGTTCGGTGCGGTCAACGGTAAGTATGTGCTGCGCGACATATTCCTGGATGGCAACACCTTTACCGACAGTCATAGTATCGATAAGAAGGATACGGTCGCAGATCTTGCCGCAGGAATTACCCTGGGTCATCACAACCTGATGCTGACTTTCTCTCATGTCACCAGGACAAAGGAGTTTGTGGGGCAGGATGACGTACACCACTTCGGGTCGCTGACTTTGAATTTCTTTTACCCGTTCTGGTAGTGCCTGTATTAAGGTTAGGGCGCTCGGAATTGAGATCTCAACTGCTCTTTTCACAGACAAGCGATTATTTCCCTTTGTTTGGTTGAATTAAGTTTTTTTTGTTGTATCGTACATGCTATTGAGCTGCTCGTGATAGCATTGAGAATTAAAGGTCTCGCTGAGGCCTTCCTTGCCTCTGGGCTTTCGCTCTGAACTAGTGCCGCGTCAACGACAAACTGACGCATCCAACTTGTTCTTTTCCGCGCCTGCTTCGTTATATCTTAAGCCACGTAGCTACAACTATGTGACTCAAGACATGCCTTGCTGGCACAAAAAATTACGGCGTTGTATTTACGTCATTTCATCATTGATACGACACTAGCCACTTTTACCGAAGGAGATTTAAATTGAAAAAGTTTTTACCCCTATTGATCATTGTCAGCGTCTTGGTTGCTGGCTGTGCTCCACCGCAAAACAAACAAGAGCAGGGCACTCGCGCTGGTCTTCTGGGTGGTGCTGCTGTCGGGGCTCTGCTCGGCCAAGCCATCGGTGGCAACACCACAGGGACGCTCGTTGGCGCCGCGCTTGGTACTATGGCTGGCGGTGTGATCGGCAACAAAGTTGGCAAGAGTATGGACGAGCAGGAAGCTGCCATGCGTCGTGAGTTGGCTGCAGTAGAGGCTGCCAATATCCAACGCAACGCCGATGTCCTCGCTGTGACTTTCAGGTCCGACTATCTCTTTGCTGTGGGTTCTGCAAACTTGAACGCCGGAGCTTTTGATGAGATCAGTCGGGTCAGCCGTGTTCTGAACCAATATCCCGATACCAGTATCCAGGTGGCGGGCCACACCGATAGTACCGGGTCTGAACAGACCAACCAGACCCTCTCGGAGAACCGTGCCGATAACGTCAAAAATGCACTGGTCGGGCAAGGCGTCCACCCTAACCGGATCAGTACTCTCGGTTTTGGTGAATCGGCGCCGATTGCTGATAACAGTACCGAAGCCGGCCGGCAGTTGAACCGTCGGGTAGTCATCACCATCAAACAGCGTAATTCGTAATATCTAACACTCTAAATTTAAGGAGAGATCACATGCGTATCAAAACAATTCTGCTTACCCTCATGTTGCTTGTTGTCCCGGTTTTAGCTTTGGCTGACGAGGCTCTGGACCTGAAGAAAAAGATCATGTTCGATCAGAAGCGATTGGTCGTTATGGAGAATATGGAGTTTACTGAGGAAGAAGCTGCAGCCTTCTGGCCGGTTTATGAGAAACACCAGGAGGAGCTGTTTCAAACTAATCAGCGTGGTGCGAAGTTGATTCTTGCTTATGCTTCGGTCTACCAGACCTTGACAGATGAGCAGGCCGTCAAGCTTGTCGATGAGTATTACGATATTCAGGATGACCGCCTGACTGTTATGAAGAAAATGGCTGTCGATGTGGGCAAAGTTTTGCCTGGCAAGAAGGCTTTCCGCTACCTGCAGGTAGAATCGAAGCTTAGTGCGATTGGTCGTTATGAGTTGGCGAAAGAGATTCCGCTGGCGAGATAGTTGAGGTTTGTAAAGCCTTTTGAATGAAAGAACATGAAAAGGGGCACTCTGTTTTGAGTGCCCCTTATAGTTTGCTATGGTTAAAACCAAAAACTTTAATAACTTATACTTATCCTTAATCAGATTTTATCAGATCTTATCCGCGGCTAAATGTAGAAGTTCTGAATTTAAAGTTTAAAGACTGAGAAATAATGACGAAATACGAAGAATTGCTAAAAACTCTGCCGGAGAGCCCGAAAACCTGGCTAATAACCGGCTGCGCCGGTTTCATCGGTTCGAACCTGCTGGAGCACCTCCTCAAGCTGGATCAGACTGTTGTAGGTTTGGATAACTTCTCCACTGGCAAGCAGCAGAACCTGGATGAAGTACAGACTCTGGTCAGTAAAGAGCAATGGGCCAGGTTCAGTTTTGTCGAAGGCGATATCCGCGATCTGGAGACCTGTCAAAAGGTCTGTGAGGGGGTTGATTACGTCCTTCACCAGGCTGCGCTCGGTTCCGTACCCCGGTCGATTGCCGATCCGCTGACGTCTCACGCCAGCAACGTGACCGGGCAGTTGAATATGCTGGTTGCGGCCAGAGATCAGCAGGTGAAACGCATTGTTTATGCGGCCAGCAGCTCCACTTATGGTGATTATCCAGGTTTGCCCAAGGTCGAAGATACCATTGGTAAACCGCTCTCACCCTATGCCGTCACCAAGTATGTCAATGAACTCTACGCCGATGTCTTTGCCCGTTGTTATGGGACGCAAGCTGTCGGTCTGCGCTATTTCAATGTCTTCGGCCCACGCCAGGATCCCGATGGCGCTTATGCCGCGGTGATCCCGAAATGGATCGCGGCGATGCTGCGCGGTGAGACGATCTATATCAATGGTACCGGTGAGACCAGTCGTGATTTCTGCTATGTGAAGAATGTGGTGCAGGCCAATCTTCTGGCTGCGACTTCCGAGCATGAAGAGGCGGCGAATCAGGTTTACAATGTTGCGGTGAATGCCCGCACCGATCTGTTGCAACTCTTTGGGCTGCTCAAGTTCGGTCTGGTTGTGAACCGTCCGGACCTTAGAGATATCAAGCCGAGCCATCGAGATTTCAGGGCAGGGGATGTGTTGCATTCCCAGGCGGATGTGAGTAAGGCCGGCGAACTGTTGGGGTATGCGCCGACTCATACGATTGAGCAGGGGTTGGCTGAGGCTTTGGAGTGGTATGTGGGGTCTTTGGAAATGGCCGGGACGAGGGACGCGGAAATCTTAGAACCTTGGGTCGCGGGCAAGCTTTAGGTCAAAAGCCGTATTGGCTGCAGATGAGTTCTGATAAAATCTTTAAGTTAAATCAAAACTCAATGCATCCTCATCTACTTCAGGTTGCAGAAAATAAATAATAGAGGTTTTTTGCC
>JAAXQF010000577.1 GCA_012974435.1 Desulfuromonadales bacterium
TGATTAGAAAATGAATGAAAAAATAGAAATTACCCTACTGATTTTTCTATATAGCTCTATCATCATGGCAGGTATTAAACTTCTCATGTTTATGTTCAAGGAAAATAAGGACTGAATCACCGCATAAGTTATTATCTATAGAATACGAAAGCCCTCGATCTTCAGACCGGGGGCTTTTCTTATATGTCACGACTTCTGAGAAGAAAAACGGCTTATTATTGATAGAGATATTTAGGAAGCCGTTTAATCCACAAAAAAGGTCATCTGGCAACGGGTGGCCATTTTCGTTATATAAACAATCAAGCATTTTCTCGAATCAGTTATATACTATGCTGAAAGAATAAGAGACTCTTTGAAAGGAAGAAATGTATGGACACATTTGATGCCATCTATCAGCGTCAGGCGAATGTAACACGTATCATAGATACTTTTGACCTGTCGGTGGAAACGAAAACACTGGTTGAGCGAAAAAAGAGGGCTTGCGAGCCTGTCTCCTTGGCTGAATAGGAGTGAGTCATGGCTGGTGGTTGGTCCCGAGATGGGGCAGTTCAAGATCAAATTGACGCTAGTGTGGAAGATGCCATAGAGCGGTCTCGAAGCCGGTTGCCAATCGGGGTCAGTTTGACTCTTTGCGAGGAGTGCGAAACTTCAATTCCGGAAGCTCGTCGCAAGGCAATCTCCGGTGTGAGACTATGTATTGAATGCCAAGCTGAGGCCGAAAAACAACAAGCGAACTTAAGTCTCTACAACCGGCGTGGCAGCAAGGACAGCCAATTGAGATAATCTGGGCATGGCCCGTCACTGGAGCGTAGTGCATAACCAGAAAACTTAATATACAAATGCAATTCTGAAGGAGGTGTCCTTGTTTGTTTTTAGCTCATTTAAGAAGAATCTAAGGCTTCCAGAAGTTCTCTGTTTGATACTTTTTTTTATGTTTGTTCAGCTTGTAAGTGTTTCTGCCCATGCATATGAAGGACAAATGCAGAAGACTGTAAATAATGTGCTGGAAGCTTATGGCGGCAAAAATAATATCTTAAAAATTAACACAGTTTCGGCCCATGGTCGGATAGACGATTTTCTACGCAAGACATCTGGCGGTTACGCCAGAACAATGCGCCGTCCAAATGAGTTGAGAATTGATATTATGCCGGAACGAGGTGGAGAGGTGAGAATTCTAAGTAATGGCAAAGGTTTGCAGGGTAGTGGCCAGAAGCTTGGGGAAGCAAATCCGATCTCCCTTTCATCTATGCGCTATCAATATGGTTATCTTGATTTGCCGATGAGTCTGGCGGATGAGTCTGCAAAAGCTATCCATAGAGGAGTAGAAGAATTACAAGGAAGGCCAATGGAGATATTGTCTATTGCATTAACGAGTGCTCCTCTTTTAAAAGTTTACATAGATTTCGAGACACACCTCATTCGTCGAGTTGAGGCAAAGTTCGATATGGGTGGAATGGGCAGTAGTATTTTAGGCACTGAGTATGAAGATTTCAAAATAGTTAACGGAACAGTTTTTCCTCTCAAACTCAACAATTTTGCTGGCGAGAAAAATATCTCCGTCCTTACTATTAACCGTCTTACAATTAATCAGCCCTTGCCTGAGGGTGTATTCTCTTCAGGTTATTAACAGTTGCTGACCTTAAAGTCTTAAAAGTCACGACTTCCGAGAAGGAAAACGGCTTCTTATTGATAGAGGTATTTAGGAAGCTGTTTAACGCACAAAACTATGGCCACCAGGGTTAGATTCTTGGTGGCCATTTTCTTATTTGTCAGGATATTTAAGACGCCCTTTAAACAATTTTATGGATCTCTGGTTTGATCACCGAGTAGTCAGTTCTTATTGGTCAGAGAGACTATGCTTTTCCTCTGTTTCAGTAGGATACTCTCAGGGGCGATTGCGGCACAAGTCATAGGTCCTTGCCCAAGGCGCCCCTTGGGACAAAATCATGGTATAATCAGTTCTCTTCTGACACGCCAGCGTTGTGTCTTTATTACCCCGGCTTTAAGCCCTTCATTCATTTCAGGAGAGGTAAATAACATGCCTTCAAGCAAAAGTGTCAATCGCAGAATCGTCCTGAAATCGCGCCCCGTCGGCGCCCCTACTTTCGAGAACTTCCTTCTTGAGGAAACAGCAACGCCTGTCCCCGCCACAGGACAGGTTTTGCTACGCACCCTGTACCTGTCGCTTGATCCGTACATGCGTGGTCGCATGAGCGATGCGCCCTCCTATGCCGAGCCGGTAGAGGTCAATGCCGTGATGATCGGTGGCACTGTTTCACGCGTAGAAGTTTCCTTCCATCCAGACTATCAATCGGGAGACCTGGTGCTCAGTTTCAATGGCTGGCAGGATTATGCTCTCTCTGATGGCACCGGGCTGACCAAGCTTGATCCCCACATGGCACAACCATCGCTAGCTCTCGGAGTTCTCGGTATGCCTGGTTTTACTGCCTACATGGGGTTGCTCGACATCGGCCAACCAAAAGCAGGAGAAACGGTTGTGGTCGCAGCTGCCAGTGGCGCAGTTGGTTCGGTCGTCGGTCAAATCGCCAAACTCAAAGGTTGCCGTGTCGTAGGTGTTGCGGGGGGGGCAGATAAGTGCCGCTCTGTGGTAGAGGAACTAGGATTCGATGTCTGTATCGATCGACGCAGCGCAGATCTCGGTCAACAATTAGCGGAGGCCTGCCCCAAGGGTATCGATGTTTACTTTGAGAATGTCGGCGGTGCGGTATTCGACGCCGTCCTGCCTCTGCTGAATGCGGCTGCCCGCATTCCTGTGTGCGGGCTGATCGCCCACTATAACGACACCGCACTGCCCCCCGGTCCAGATCGCCTGGGCCTTTTGACACGTACGTTGCTTATCAAGCGAATCAAGATGCAGGGCTTTATCATCTTTGACGATTACGGCCACCGCTATGGCGATTTTTTCAGCCAGATGAGCACTTGGCTCAACGAGGGCAAAATTGTTTTCCGTGAAGACATCATCGACGGCCTGGAGAACGCACCACGAGCCTTCATCGGCCTACTCGAAGGTAAGAACTTTGGAAAACTGATCGTTCGCGTCGCGAACGACTAATTAACTCACAAATTTAGGAGACACAATGAAAATACTGATGGTTCTAACTTCACACGATAAGCTCGGCAAGACAGGTGAAAAAACCGGTTTCTGGTTGGAGGAATTCGCCGCGCCCTATTACGTTTTCAAAGACGCAGGTGCGGAGATTACTCTTGCTTCACCCCTCGGCGGCCAACCACCACTCGATCCGAAAAGTGATGCGCCTGATTTTCAGACCGAGTCCACCCACCGCTTCAAGTCAGATTCTGCTGCACAGGCCGTTCTGGCAAGCACGCTAAAGCTAGCAGATGTCTCCGCAGTTGATTTTGACGCTGTTTTTTATCCTGGCGGGCATGGTCCCCTGTGGGACTTAGCCGAAGATGCCGCGTCCATCGCCCTAATCGAAGCGATGCTTGAAGCAAAGAAACCTCTCGCAGCCGTTTGTCATGCCCCAGGCGTGCTGCGTCATCCCAAGGGTTCAGACGGGACCTCTGTAGTGCAGGGAAAAACAGTTACCGGCTTCACCAATACAGAGGAAGAGGCCGTCGGGCTGACAGAGATAGTTCCCTTCTTGGTCGAGGATATGCTCAAGCAGAACGGTGGGAAATATTCAAAAGCGGAAGACTGGCAACCCCATGTTGTGACCGATGGTCTGCTGATCACTGGGCAAAACCCTGCGTCCTCAGAACCGGCGGCCAAGGCACTGCTGGCAAAGTTGGTCTGAGCCTTCAGCAAGGTGAGGCGACTAAAGTTACTTTGTTAAAACCTCGACATCTTATAAACAAAAAGCCCGCATGGCGAATTGTGCGGGCTTTTCTTATATGTCACGGCCCTGACATAGGGCAGAAGGTGTCTCGCCCACCAAGGCATTGAAACGGTTCAAGCCCGTTTTCTGTGAGAGACAATTCTCCCTTGAGCAATATTAAATAATATTAGATAATAATACCAACTTAGCGTTGGAGGTCTATTATGCCTAAGAACACAAGTGTCACCCTAGGGCCACATTTTGAAAGATTTGTTGGACAGCAAGTTAAAACTGGTCACTATGGCTCAGTGAGTGAGGCCATCCGAGCAGGCTTACGTCTTTTAGAGGAACGTGAAGCCAAACTTTGCTATCTTCGCAAAGCACTTGAAGAAGGAGAGAACAGCGGGACTGCTGACTACTCTCTTGAAGGTATGATTCAAGAGCTTGATGTAGAAGATTTGAAATAATGGCTAACTTCTCTCTCACAGAAGAAGCCAAAAGCGACTTGAAGAATATCGCACGATTTACGCAAAAAAGATGGAGTCGGGATCAGCGTAACTATTATCTAAAAACTCCTGATGATTGTTTCCATCAACTCAGCAGCAATCCCGCGATAGGTAAGGCCTGTGGCGAAACCCGACCAGGCTATCATAAGTTCCCCACGGGTAGTCATGTGGTTTATTATCGCAGCAAAGCAAACGACCATATTGAAATAGTGCGTGTTCTTCACGAAAGTATGGATGTTGATACTGAGTTCTTGAAAGTCCCGGGTGATTCTCACTGATCGATTATTCATGTAAGTTGTCTCAAATTGCACGCCCCTGAAACGCAAAATTGGGTGTGTCAGGACCAGGGTTTATAGGTCTATAATGATTTCGTCCATTACCAATAATTTATTCAGAGTGCCTTCACATGATTGAAGATCCAATTACTTTAATGGCTGGAGTGTTTATGATTTTCACCCATGTCTGGATGGCGATCATGGCAAGGGATGATTCCAGAGCAAAAGGCTTTGAGGCGCTTCTGTTCTTGTGTTGTCCACCATTCGCCTTCTTGTATTATATGCGAATGCCAAAAAGAAAGAGGAATAGGTTTGATTACCTGCACTGGATATTTCTAGCGTCTACGACTGTTTTTATATACAGGGTATCCTAGAAACCACGCACCTGACACACCGTAAAGGCACTGACCTACAATCCCATCGCCCATTCTGAAAATGTCCTGTTCACCTTGGTGTGTAGGACACTCTTTTTTCTCTTATCTATCACTAGTTTGTGAGAGGGGAAACGGCTTCTTATTGTTCGAGGTCTTTAGGCATCTCTTTAATCCGCAAAATCATGGCTACCGGGTAATTCACCGTGTGGCCATTTTCTTGCTCATCAGATAGAATAACGACACAATGATCAAAACTATTGCGACAATTGTACTCAAGATAATTGGTTGGCAAATATCTTTCTCTCTGCCACCTCGGCACAAATACGTTCTGATAGGTGCTCCGCACACTAGCAATTGGGATTTTCCTCTTGCACTTCTAGGGATGTGGGCGTGCGGACTGCGTTTTAATTGGGTTGGCAAGCATACCCTGTTTAAGGGACCGCTTGGGCCGATCATGCGTGCGATTGGTGGCATTCCTGTTGATCGCCTTGGAAGTATCGGATTTCTTAAAAAAGTGATCGGTATTTTTGCGAGTCGTGACCAATTTGTGATGGCGATCGCTCCAGAGGGAACACGGAGTCTGACAAAACAATGGAAGGAAGGCTTTTACCGGATTGCCTTGGCAGCCGGCGTGCCAATCGCTCTAGCGTATATCGACTATCCACGTAAACGGATTGGTATAGATCGTATGTTTGAACCTAGCGGCGACATTGATGAAGACTTCATGATTTTGGAGGAGTATTACCACGATAAAATTGGCAAGCGACCGGAGAATCAAGGCCCTGTCAGGATTAGAGGTGGTTCTAGCAACCTGTCGGACTAACCATGAACTGGCTGCAAATCCGCCTGTTTGGTCCATATTTCAGCTCCTTTTCGACCAATAGCTACGGCTATTACTCTCAAATCCCCTCGCAACTCATCCCTAAATATCCTACCTGGTTATCTATTTCGCTCCAGTAAAGCATCGGAAAACGTGGAACGGGAAAAGCAAACGACCTCACTCACGCCCGTTCGCTTTGCTCTCTCGAGACGCAGAGAGCGCAGAGTAAGAAATAAACGACAAAACTTTCCCATGAGCAGTCTTTCTCAGCGCTCTCCGAGCCTCTGCGTGAGGCCGGTTTTCTCTTGTGCTGGTAGTGAAAACCATGTCGTGCTAGATTAACCTGCATTTTTATTCTATGGAGATATAGTTCACTTACCATGCAATTATTGAGATCTCTTCTGCTCCTGATTGTTCCTGGGGCACTTTTTTCTGTAGCACTTTATCTGTATCTCAAGGTCACGGTTCCCTCCGCATGGATTCCTCTGGTGGAGATGTTCCCTTATCTGGCAGTGGTTGCCGGGCTCTTCCTTGGTTGGCGTTTTAATCGCACCCGTGTGCTCTGGGCGATTGCTCTGCTGATACTCGTTGAACGCGCTTTAGCTCTGACCACGCCTTTTGCGCGCGAGTACGTTCTGCTGGTTGCTCCGGTTCTGGTGCCATTGAACCTGGCTCTGTTCAGCTGGTGGTCGGAGCGTGGCCTGTTCACAATGCATGGCCTGTTGCGGTTGGTTATACTTTTGCTGCAACTCGGTGGCGTTTTGTGGCTCTATTTTACGCGAGCCGGAGAGGTGATGGCCTGGTTGGGTCGTCCTCTCATTGAGAGTTCTTTTCTGGATCAGATTCCCCTCTCACAGCTATCTTTGCTTTTTATCCTGATCAGCTTTTTAGCCATGCTGTTTCGATTCTGTAAGAAAATTGAGGCCATAGAATCCAGCTTCTGCTGGGCGCTGGCTGCGGTTGTTGCCGGTTTCTGGTGGCCGCAGGATTTTGCTTTCTGGGGGGGCGTTGCAACCTTTCTGCTGACGATTGCCTTGATCGAGAGCAGCTTCAAGATGGCCTTTAACGATGAACTGACCGGCCTTCCTGCACGTCGGGCGATGAACGAGTTCCTGCTCAAGGTGGGCCGTCGCTATACCTTTGCCATGGTCGATGTGGATCATTTCAAAAAGGTCAACGACAACCATGGCCATGACGTGGGTGATCAGGTCCTGCGGATGGTGGCTACCTGCTTGCGGCGGGTCTCCGGAGGCGGACGGGCGTATCGTTATGGCGGTGAAGAGTTTGCCGTGATCTTTCCGAATAAAGATATAGATCGTGCTTTGCCGCATCTTGAAGACTTGCGTGAAACAATCTCACGGTCCAGCTTCGTGGTCAGGGGGCGTAAAAGGCCGAAGCAAAAACCTGCGGATCAAAAAGGCAAAGGTTCCGGAAAGGCCGGCCTGCAGGTCACTGTCAGCATTGGAGTGGCGACACGTGATGATAAAAACACGACTCCCGAGCAGCTGATCAAATCCGCTGACCAGGCTCTCTACAAAGCGAAGAAGGGTGGTCGAAACCAAGTCTGTACGGCGTGACTAATACCTGACTTGACAGGTAATCTACTAGTGTTAACATTGCTTATCGTGTCACCGATAAAGCCAAACCAGTCATAAGACAGGGGCGGAAAGCTACGGGTCTTCTCTTCAGACACCTAATAAAGATAGCCGAGCTACCGAAAGACAAATTCTTTCGGTGAGTTCGGCTTTTTTAATGGCGTTCTCGAAAGGACTCAGAGTTCAATTGTGCAAAACAAAGGCTTCTCACAGTTACTAAGGAGATCCGTTATGAACACTAGAAACAAGAACATCACCCAGCAAATCGCCTGTTTGTTCTTTACTGTCGTTTTAGCCGCGACCTTGTCGACATCCGCATTAGCGAATGGTTACGGCAACGCGTTGAAGGGCGTCAACAGCTACGACGCGGTTTTCGAGGTGAGCCAGGGGAACCCCAAGATCGCCAATCTCGTCTTCTGGGCTGTAAAAAATGCCTACGAGGCGGATGAAGTCAAGGACCTTTCCGGAACACCCAATGTCGTCATCGTCTTTCATGGGCCTGTGGTGAAGATGCTTTCCTCTGATAGGTCACCTTTCAACAGTGCCGAGTGGGCTGAGGTGGAAAAGTTTCAGACAACACTACGGCAGATGAAGAAAGATGGCGTAAAGATGGAGGTCTGCCTCTATGCGGTCAAGGTTTTTGGTGTAGACAAGGCGACGATCATGCCGGAGATCGATGGCGTGGATAACGGTTTCGTTTCGGTGATCGGTTACCAGATGCAGGATTATGCCGTGGTTCGCATCCCTTAAGACACTCCATTAGACAGCCCCTTCTTTGACCTTAACATATTGCCGAGTATACTTAGCTGTGCCTTGGTATGTACAGGTTCGTGGATATTTATAGAGAGAGAAAACTTTGGGAAAAGTGTCGTTTCTCTAAGTACTTGACCACTCGATTCCCCAATGCTGGAGAAATACTCTCATGGAATTAGATCTTGTCGACCTTGCACATAAGAATGTCACTCTGCTGCTATTCCTGGTCATCGGCATCGGCTACCTGATCGGCAACTTCAAGATCGGCGGCATCTCTGCTGGTAATACCACCGGAGTCTTGCTCGCCGGCATGCTGTTTGGTCACTTTGGTTTTCCTGATGTCCCGGGAGCCGCAACTTTTGGCTTCTCCTTGTTTATCTTTTCGGTCGGGTTACAGGCCGGGCCACGTTTCTTTAGTGCATTATTGCAGGACGGTCCGAAATACATTGCTCTAGCGGTCTTTGTTGCTTCTTTTAGCGTTGCCCTTGCTCTGGTTTGTTCGAAATTCCTTAACTTGGATTACGGCATGACTGCTGGCATGTTGGCTGGCAGCCTCACCAGTACACCGACTCTCGCCGGTGCTCAGGATGCTATCGTCAGTGGCCTGGCAAACCTTCCTGAAGGGATGTCCGCAGAAACAGCGGTCAACAATATCAGCGTCGCCTATGCCATCACCTATATATTCGGTACGGTGGGAATGATTGTTTTCATCCGCTATTTCCCTCAGTTGATCAGGCTTGACCTTCCCCAGTCTGCTAAAGACCTGGCAAAAGAGAAGGGCATGGCAACCGGAAACTCCAAGAAAAGAAGCCGTAAAGATCAAATACCGATTATTCGTGCCTATCAAGCCAAAAGCAGCGCCGTCGGCAAAACCATTTCCCAGCTCAAGCAGGACACCCACATGTCCGGTAAAATTTTACAGATACGCCGTGGCAAAAAACTGCTTGAACCGACGCCCGACTTCATAATCGAGGAAGGAGACTCTGCAGCCATTATCGCCAGCCTGGAAGATCATCAGAAACTCCAGACTGACCGTAAGAATCGTGAGGTCCTTGATGCCGAACTGCTTGATTACGACATTAAAACCTACGAACTGGTTGCCATCAATCCGGCGATAATCGGCAAGCCTTTCGGGCAATTGGAGATTACTGAGCGCTTTGGCTGTTTTGTCTCCGGAATATCCAGGGCGGCTATTGATTTACCTTACGACGACAATCTCCTGGTTAACAAAGGAGATCGCTTGCATGTCACTGGCGAGGAGGACCGGATCCATCTTCTCGCAGATCAGATAGGCCACATTGACACCGAGGTCGAAGAGACCGACCTGATGACTTTTTCTTTCGGTATCGTCCTCGGCATTGTGTTCGGAGTGGTTATGATCAAGGTTGGCAACCTCTCGGTCGGCCTGGGTGGTGCCGGCGGTCTGCTTTTGGCTGGTATCCTGATCGGTTATTTACGGTCTGTCCACCCGACCTTCGGCAGGCTGCCTGCTGCGGCACGTTATCTGTTGATGGAGTTAGGCTTGATGATGTTCATGGCCAGTGTTGGCCTAAAAGCAGGAGGGGGGATCGTTGAGGCTCTGTCCTCGGTTGGACCGAGCCTGTTCCTTTGTGGCGTGGCGCTGACCCTGTCACCAGTTATTGCCGCTTATCTGTTTGGCCGCAAGGTTCTAAAAATGAATCCGGCACTTCTGCTTGGCAGCATCACCGGGGCTATGACCAGCACTCCTTCCCTCAACGTAGTCAATGAGGCTGCCAAAAGTCAGCTTCCGGGTCTCGGTTACGCCGGTACCTATACGTTTGCCAACGTGTTGCTGACTTTTGCCGGGACTTTCTTGATGACCCTTTAAAGTCGGCTGGTATAATAGTCATCGAATCAAATCAAAAAAAAGGGTCTTATTCCCTTGAAGCTTGCTTCGTTAACAGTGTCAACATCTTTACCACCCGTTCGCTTCTCTCACTCGAGTCACAGAGGACACAGAGAAAGAATAGGGAGTCTTTGTTTGTCTCCGTGCTCTCTGTGACTCTGTGGTGAATAGCTTTTGTTGTTCATTAATATCTCGTAGCTTGCTGCGATGTAATTTATTGTTATAATTCCAGATGTTTAGCGACAACTACGATATTATTCAATAACCCATGTAATACAAAGAGCCCTTAAGGAGGCGGAAATCACCATGAGATGTATTCTTATTATTGCTTTAGTCATTGCTTCTTTTGCTAACCCTCTCTCCGCGCATGAATTAACAGGAACCCTCCAACAAATTGAAAAATCCGGGGAAGTAAGAATTGGTTATCGACAGACGATGCCGCCCATGTCCTATCTCGGCAAAGATGGCCTACCTGTCGGTTACTCGATCGACCTCTGTGCTGAAGTTGTGCGCGAGGTAGAAAAGACCCTCGGTACTGCTGTGAAAATCCAATACGTGCCGGTGACCTCGGAAGATCGCTTTACTGCCCTGACAGACAACAAGATTGACCTCTTATGCGGAGCGACGACGAAAACAATTTCCCGTGGCGAGATCGTTGATTTCACCCAACTGACCTTCGTGACGGGCGCTTCTTTCATGGCCTTAAAGGAAACGAAAATCAGGAACAATTTTGAAGGCAAGAAAATAGGTGTCTCCAAAGGCACAACCACTGCGACAGCTTTGGAAAAGCTCCTCACCGATGCACAGGTGAAAGCAGATATTGTTTTCGTCAAATCCAAAGAGGATGCTCTCAAGGCCCTCGATAAAGGTGAAATAGACGCCTTCACTGCTGATCAGGTTGTGCTCATCGGCATGGCTTTGATCTCAGGTCACCCCCAAAGTTATTCGATTCTGCCTGACCTGTTCTCGTATGAACCTTTAGCCTTGGCATCAAGAAGAAATGATGCAGATTTCAGGCTTGTTGCCGATCGCGTTATTTCAGATCTTTACCGATCAAAAAAAATCCTTAAAATTTATGATAAGTGGTTTGGTCAGTTCGCAAAGCAACGGTCCTCTGCCTTTAATGCATTGATCCAGCTTAACGCATCTGTACTGCTTCCATGCTGTTTGCATGCTCCAGCACCGATATCGACAGTTCCTGGACAAACCCTGATTTCAAGGGAAAGGTTAAGAAAATTTACCTGGTCGGGATTGCCCAGGACGAGATGAACCGAAGGGTTTTCGAAGACTCTTTCAGTAACCATCTTTTCAGTATGGGCGTGTCAACAGAGTCCAGCTATAGAGACATTATGACTAGCGACGAAGTCAATAAAGACACCCTTGCCCAAAAAATGGCTGAAAAGGGTTGTGACGCAGTTCTCTTAACAAGGCTTATCGGTCAACGCAAGGAAACCGTGGTCATACATGGTGGCTATTCAGGATATATGCCGGGGCCATACTACGGCGGTCGAGGGCGTTACGCTCGTCCTTCTCACTACAACAACTGGGGGAGTTATTATGGCCACAGGCCTGATGTCTTCTACACGCCACCATCAAAAAACGAATACATTATCCTGACCGTTGAGTCTGTTATGTACGACTTGAGAACAGAAGAGTTGATCTGGTCGGCACAGCTTGAAACTACCGTGGAGGCCAGCATCGACAATATGATGAAGGATTACGTGGAGCAGGTCGCGAAAGACCTAAAAGGGAAGGGGCTTATTTGATCTCTAAGCGGATAGCATTTTTTCGATAGGTTGATTGTTGAGTGTTGTTGATGGCAGTTCCCCGAATTGACGTCGATAAAACATCGCGAACTTTCCCATATGCCAGAAACCCCAACGGTTGGCAATATCGCTGATCTTGCTTGTTGCCGGATTTGACTTAGACAAGGAGATGTTAAAATGAAACTCAGAATCAGTTTTGCCCTTCTAGTCATCTATAGTTTGATGTCTGTAACCGCGGTTCTTGCCGCCAGTGAAAAGATCGTTCACGACACCGAGTACTACATCCTCGAAGCGCAGAACGGTGAAAAGTGGGCTGCTGACGACAAAGCTGTTGACCAGAAGCTTGCAGATTTCAAAAAGAAAAACAACGGCAAGCCGCCGAACATCCTTTATATACTGATCGACGATATCGGTTTCGGAGATCTGGGTAACGCAGAGTTGAACGCTATTCGCGGCTACAAAACACCCAACATCAATAAATTTGCTGATGAAGGCATGCGCTTCGCGCGGATGTACACGGAACCTTCCTGTACCCCGACGCGCGTCGCCTTTATGACCGGCCGCCAACCCCATCGCAACGGCATGGGCGATACCACGGTGGATATCGCCGGTTTTGGTCTCGCTGACAAGGAAGTGACGATTGCCGAGATTTTGTCGGATGTCGGGTACAAAACTATCCATATCGGCAAATGGCACATGGGAGACATCATGGAAGCCTGGCCGAATCATCAGGGCTTCGATTATGCCGCGTTCCCCATCCACCAGCAAGGGCAGTTGACGATCTTCCATGATGATTCCGCCGACGAAGAGATCTCTATCGGTATCGGCAAGAACAACTATGACGACAAGTACATCAAAGACGAATGGTTCCGTCCCGATGCCAGCGCCATGGTGACCGGTGTTGAGGGCAAGCGCGGCGAGACCGTTCGTGAAGTTCACCACGCACCCGGTGAGCGCTGGACCGAGGCCAAATACCACGAGATGAACGTGCGCTACCAGGAGCAGGCCATGCAACACCTGCGCGAGCTTGCTAAACAGGATGAGCCGTTCTTCCTGCAGTATTGGCCGCTCTATCCTCTGACCGGCCCGCGCACCACAACTGAAAAATATACGACCGCAAA
>JAAXQF010000424.1 GCA_012974435.1 Desulfuromonadales bacterium
TACAAAAGGTAAAGCGCCGTCCGAGGGCGCAACCCCGGATTAAGGGTAACCAGGTTCACGAGAGGATGTCGAACTTGATTTCTCAAAACCCCCAAGATAATCCAACAAAAAAAGGAGGCCATTAAGGCTTCCTTTTCAAATCTACCCTTTAACGAAATGAGATCAGACTAACGACACCTCCCCGCTCTAACAAAAGTCAAATCCAACTCCATATCAGGAACCTTGACCCGCACCACCTGGTCTCGAACATCACCGATATCAAGAACGAAAGCCTGATGGCCACGCTGCTGCATTTTCCTGGCAAATTCCTGTGGAGTGCTGAAAGTCCCTAGGTTCCCCGTCTTGCGACTGGTGCTGGAGAGAGGTGCACACTATCCTTCATGGGAACCAAGCATCCAGCTATTTTTGTCGACTTGAACTGACGCTTTGGGTTGCACGGGAGCAGCAGTTCTGGCGGGCATACTTTTCTTCACAACAGCTTTCGGCGGCGGAACAACAGCTTGACGCGCTTTGTTGACCGCTGCGGATGTTTGAGCAGGTATCGTAGTCACTTTTTCAGCGACCTCTGGTTGCTGAGGGGCCTCTTCTCCATAAAATAAACAAGCACCTTCTTATCGGTTATTGCATCCAAAAACATCTTTCCTGATAGATGGCCAAGGACAATCAATAAATACAGATATATTAAGGCGTCTGCCTGGCGTCGTAATGCTTGCAGAGTGTGCCAAGATAACGTGAGCCGATCTGTTCACAAGCCAAGGCTCTTTTAACAGGAGGCAGCTTCAAGATGACACCAAGCATTGCGGCAAGAGCCCTATGACTCCAAAGTACCTGATTATCGAAGATCAGATTCTGCAGTTTGCCTCGCTCAATCGCCATCAACACACTCTTGTGAGTTGAGTTGACCGGTGTGATCACACGACTGGCGCGGGAGGCCATTGTCAGTGCGGAAAGTCGGCAGTTACGCACGCAGACCCCGCAGCCGAGACAGAGTTCCTCATCGATGACGGCGCGCTTACAACCAGAACCATCAGCGTACTCGGTCTGTAGTGAGATGACCTTGACCGGACAGGAGGCGAGACAACCCCCGCAACCGCTGCAGTTATCCTCTACTTGCGCGATAAAGTTGCTGGTATGCACAGGATGTTCATGGCCGAAGCGTTGCGCGGCAATCAGGGCTTCGCAACAGCAGGAGCAGCAATTACAGATGAAGCTGACCTTGCTCTGGACATTCTCGCCAAATTGCACCAGGTTCTGCTCACTGGCTTTGTGCAGCAATTCTTTACATTCAGCAGGATCAACGCGACGGGCATAGTCGCTTCGAATCAGTGAAGTGGCCACGGAATTGAAAGTCATGCAAATATCCATCTCGGCGTCGCAGGCCCGGTTCTGATGTTGACGCTTGTGGCGGCAGTAACAGAGCCCAATGCCGATGTCGGTCGCTGTCTCAATAACCTCTGTCGCCCTCTCGTAATCCAGGACATGCAGAGCCTTTTCATTGCTGAGGATTTCTTCCTGAACAAACACCCGACCGAACTGGGTTTTGCCTGTGAGAAACAGTTCGCGAACAAAATCTTCCTCACCGGTGATGTACTGCTCGTAGAGTTCGCTCAGTAACTTCTGATTGATATCGTCACGGGTTCGCATCAGGGCAAATTCAAAAAAGCCAGCCATAGGTGGTGGCAGGAGATATTCAGTTTTACCATTGAGTTGAAAATCAACCAGCAGAGCCCTGCCAGCCAGACGCTGCAAAGTCTTCTCGGCCGCCGTCTCGGTGACCTTCCAGTTTTTTGCCGCCTGAGAAGCGGTAAAGGGCTTGATCGGGAGCGCTGCAACCAGTTCCGCCTCCTCGGTGCTGAAGAGGAGATCGAGAATATGGTAAAGCAATTCTGAGGGAGGAGCGCCTTGGGGAGAAAGGTTCAGCCGATTGGTCAGTTTCTGATAAGAAGCGCGGGAAGTGTGATGGCCCACTGCTGCCTCCGCTTAGGGGTCTGTCGAACCATCTTCAAGATCATCCGAACGGCTTCTGAGAAGATTCAGGCAGAGAGTACCGCGTTGCGGGTGGATTCTTTGACACGGTACATCGCCTGATCAGCCAAACGAATCAAATCATCCTTGGAATCAGCATCGTCGGGGAAAGTGGCGATACCGAAGCTTGCTGTCATTTTAAAAGGTATGTCGTTGTCGTCGCGGAAATCGTAAGCTCGGAAAATCTCGCAGAGCTTGGTTGCCAGGGTCATGGCTCCACTCTTGCCAGTGTTCGGCAGCACGATAACGAATTCATCGCCGCCGTAGCGGGCCGACTTGCAGATTTTGCGGACGTTATCCTTGATCAGCTTGCCAATCTCGGCAAGGGTGCGGCTACCGACCAGGTGGCCACAGGTGTCGTTGATTTTTTTGAAGAAATCGAGGTCGATGAAGATCAGCGACAGCTTACCGCCGAAACGGCGAACACGCTCAGTCTCCTCTTCAATCAGGGTGTGCAGGTAACGGCCGTTGTAGAGACCAGTGAGGTCGTCTGTGATGACCAGCTCACTGATTCGCATGAAGTTGCGGGCGTTTTCGATGGCTATCGCCGCATAGTCGGCGATGGTCAGTAGAATCTGCAGGTCTGCGTCTTTGAAGATTTTTTCGTTGGGACCGTTAACCAGTTCGATCACGCCGAGGACATGATCTTTACTGCGGACCGGCACACAGAGGACCGATTGGGTGATAAAAGAGGAGGCTTTGTCAAACTGGTCGGAAAAGCGTTCATCTCTAGTGACATCAGGGATGACCAGGGCTTCACCGTGCTCGGAGACCCAGCCCGCAATCCCTTCACCGGAAGCAACCTTCATTCCTTTGAGCTTCTCTGCTGCCGGGGAAACCGCGATTTCAAAAGTCAAATCGCCGGTTTCCTCATCGCGTAGAAGCAATGACCAGGATTGGGTTTTCAGCAAGCGCCCGACCTGATCCATGATCAGGGTCAGCACGTTCTCAAGTTCAACGGTAGAAGTTAAGGCCTTACCGATCTCAATGAGAACTTCGAGCTCACGGTTACGTCGTTCCAGAGTTTTAAGCAGATGGGCGTCAGTTGACAAGGAGTTCCCCGCTTAACCATTAAGAAACCATACGGACAAGGTCAAAAATAACTTTCGCAAAATAACATATTCCTCAAGAAAGGTCACGGAATTCCCGGTGAAGTCCTTTCCTGCAAAGATGAGGCGCTCTGATATACTGAGATTGTTAGCACAAACACATGGTTAGATTATGACCGATGGCTTGCTGGACAATATTATTGAACTGGAGAAGCGCATCCAGGCTGAAGTGACTGCAGAGCAGACACGCGCCGAGGAGTGGCAAGTCCGGGAGTTGGCCACTCTACTGAGCGAGTGCGCTGATGCCAGAACGATCGAGGAGGCTCGCTGTCAAGGGTTGTTGGCTGAGCAGGAAGAACAGCTTAAGGGTGAAGGAACTGCCCTGGAAGAAGCCGCTTCCGCCTGGTGCCAGCGTCTCTTGGCCTTGAATGACAAGGTATTGCACGATGTTTTGAAACGGCATCTGGCAGCCATACTGCCAGGGGGTGATTATGATCATCCGCATGGCCAAAGTTGAAATCGTTGGCCCCAAACAGGACCTTCTGAACACCCTCGACCTCCTGCACGACAGGGGCATTTTTCAACCCGATCCACAGCTGCTGGAACGGATTGAACTGGCACGTGAAGATCACCTCAAGGCCCTCGTCCTCGATGAGCACAATCTTCACGAACGCAGCTTTTTTCAGGGCCTCTTTGAACGCATCACCCAACTTCTTGCTCTTCTGCCTGAAGCCTCCGAAGACATCCCACCGCTCCAACCTCTACCGGTTATGGATCTTCTCGATGAACTGGTCGACAAGCATCTTGTAAGCGCCCGTGAGACGGTGTGCCAGCTCACTGACTGTCATAATGAAATCGATGATCTGCAACGCGACCTGGTCTTCTGGCAAGCCCTGGAGCCACTCTTGGGTGACCTGCCCGAGGATTCAAACCTGGAAATTTTCGGTGTCACCATTCGCGATGCCCGCCAACTGCAGGCCCTTGAAGATTTATTACAAAAGCTCACTCAAGGCCGTTGCCACATCAGCAGCGCCACAACGGCCGACGGTACGCTGGTAGGATTGATCGCCACCGATTGCGAGACCTCCGGACCTTTACGCCAAGCCCTCACCGAGGAGCGTGTGCCCGAGCTCTCTCTTCCCGAAGAGTTAGCCAATCTTCCTCTGCCTAAACGCATCCTCGCCCTGCATGACCGTCTCGATTTACTCCAGGCAAACGCTCAAGGACTCGAAGCTGAACTGCGCGACCTTGATGTGCAATGGCGACCGATCTATCGGCGCGCCCTGAACTGGCTAGCTGAACGCCTGACCCTGTACCGCGCGACAGCAACAGCTTATACGACCCGACTCTGTTTCATTATTCAGGGCTGGATGGCCGAAAACGAGGTCTCCGACCTGCACAATGACCTCAACCAGACCTTTACTGGTCGGGTGGTGCTTGAGCAGCAGGCCATTCTCGATGAGGAGATCGAGCAGGTTCCGGTCATGCTGCGCAACCCTGGATATTTTGCACCATTTGAAGTGTTTTCCCGCCTGCTCCCTTTGCCGAAGTACTCCTCTTACGACCCAACCCCATTGATCGGCCTCTTCTTCCCGGTCTTCTTCGGTATGATCCTCGGTGACATCGGTTACGGTATGATCCTGCTGTTAATTGCTCTTTTTCTGGCCAAACATTACCAACCGCACCACTTGGCCAGCGATCTCGGCAAGATACTCGGTGTGGCCGCACTCTACACCCTCTTTTTCGGTGTCCTTTACGGCGAATTTTTCGGCGATCTCGGCGAAACCTGGCTTGGCTTGCATCCTCTCTGGTTTGATCGCGGCAAAGCGGTCTTGCCAATGACCGTATTTGCCCTGACCGTGGGCGTTGTGCATGTCCTGCTTGGCATAACTCTCGGCGCTCTGGCCGACCTGCGCCGCCACAAACCGCGCCTGGCGCTTGTCAAATTGGCCACCCTGCTATCCGTACTGCTCCTGGTTCTTGCCGTGGTTGGGTACTTCTATCCCCAGTCGTGGCTGAAGACCGGTCCGCTTCTGATCGGTGTCGGTATCCTTATGCCGGTGTTGATTGCAGCCGAGGGACTGCTCGCGCCCCTTGAACTGCTGAAAACCATGGGCAATATCATCTCGTACATTCGTATCATGGCGATCGGCTTCAGCTCCGTGCTTCTGGCTATGGTCGCCAACCGCCTGGGAGGCATGACCGGTGATGTTATGGCCGGCATTCTGGTCGCCGGCATCCTGCACGCGTTCAACCTGCTGTTGGGGGTGTTCGCCCCAACGGTTCACTCTTTACGTCTGCATTACGTGGAGTTCTTCAGCAAGTTTCTCGATCTGGGGGGCCGACGCTTCGATCCCTGGCAGAAACGCTCCCCATGAAGGCGAGTCTGGAAGGAGACATCTTATGGAAAAAGCATTGATTGCATTTGCCGCCGCGCTGGCGATTGGTCTGCCAGCCATCGCAACCGCCTGGGCCCAGTCGCGTATCGGCGCCGCTGGTGCCGGCACCCTGGCGGAGAAACCGGAACTGACCGGGGTCATCATCATCCTGGTCGCCATTCCGGAAACCATGGTTATCCTCGGCTTTGTTGTTGCCGCTATGATTCTACTCATGTAGTAAGACAATGGGTGAATCAGAGCTGAAGATAGCCCTGCAACGCGAGGGTGAGGAACAGGTTCGCGCCTTCTGGCAAGCTGCCGAGGAGAGGGTCGCAAAGCGGCGCCAAGAGCTCAAAGA
>JAAXQF010000425.1 GCA_012974435.1 Desulfuromonadales bacterium
GTCTCACGCAAGTCAGGTTTTGGCGGTGCGGGATTTCCCGGCGGCCGAAATTGAGCTTGAGGAAACCCTCGCCGGCGGTCTGGTCGCTACGAGTAGCAGCGGCGTGAGGGTCGATAATTCACTGGGCTGCCGCTTACACAGGGCTTGGCCTGATCTGCTGCCGCAACTGATGAGTGAATTGCGCACATTGGTGGATAGTGATGAAACTGCTTGATTCGACAAAACCTGCTGAGCTACCAAGGGAAGCGCTATTGGCGCGCTTGCGCAGTCGACGTGCCGGGATCGATCTGTTTGATCCTGTAGCGACAGAATCGACCGAGGCGACCGTCTGGGTTTACCAACGCCTTAACAAGCGTTTGCGTCGTCGGCTTGAGCCCTTCTTTGAATTGCTCGCCATGCGCAACCTGACTCTACAGCTGAGATACCTCCTTGCAGGAGAGCTGCCGGCGACTATCTTAAACAATTCCCTGCTGGCGAAGCCCCTGCGACAACTGCTTGCAAACAGTGTCGAAAACCAGGCCTTGATCGCACAGTTGGAAGCTGCTCTGGTCAGTGACTACCCGTTTGCCCTTGGGTTGGCGGCAACCTACAGAGAGCAAGGCCCCGGTGGTGTGGAAAGGCAACTCACTGACGGCATGCTTGTCGATGCACTTAAGAGAAGCAGGGATGTTCCTCTTAAAAGGACCTTAGGTTACCTGATCGACATGCGCAATTGCCTGATGCTGAGCAGGCTCTGGCGATGGCAGGTCAAGCAACCGCCGGCCTTGACGGGAGGAGGAAACCTCGACCGAAACAACCTGCAGAGAATCTGGGCCAGGCACGACAGCGAGCGACTTACCAGTCTGGCGGAACGCCTGACAGGAGAGTCCTTGAGGAACAGCAAAATGGATGGCGGAGTCACAATCGGTATGGAGCAAGCCTTTTTGCGCGGTTTGACGAGTCTGCTCCGACGATTAGGGCGCGACCCGCTCGGTCTTGCGGTGATCATCGAATACCTATGGCGAGCCGAGCTTGCCGTGCACAACCAATTGTTACGCAAGACCTTGTCCGACGATCGGGACTCATTGCTTGAGGAGGTTCTGCTGCTATGAAAGAAATTCTCTTTCTAACCTGTGCCGACAGCTCTCCCGGCTTTGCCCTTACCGGTGTTCGGCAGCAGACGCTTATCCCTGAAGCCGCCTGGGAGACAATCCAGCAGGCTTGCACCGATCCCGATATCGGCGTGATTGCTGCCGATAACCGCCTGCTTGAAACGCTTGACCCGATCAGGCTGCGGGAGTTGACGGATCGTTGGCCCGGGGTTCTGGTCACCTTGCCGGCTCCTGCCGACAGACGCACACCGCCGAGCGACGAACTGCAGCGCCTGGTGCAGAGAGCCCTTGGTTATCATGTGAGGTTGCAGCGATGAACGGTACTGTCACCAGCATCAGCGGCGCCACAGTCTGTGTCGATCTTGCAGATCTAAAGATCGGTGACCGTGTCTTTGTCGGCACAAGTCGCCTGACCGGGGAAGTGGTACGCCTTGATGACAAGATTGCCACGGTGCAGGTCTTTGAAGAGAACCGCGGCCTCGGTATCGGTGAGCCGGTGACAACCGCCGGTGAGCCTCTGACTGTGGCCCTTGGACCAGGCCTGCTCGGAGGCATCTTCGATGGCTTGCAGCGCCCTCTGCCTCTTCTGCTGGAAAGCAGCGGCGATTTTATCAGCAGCGGCCAGAACCCTTTTCCACTTGATCGTAAAAAAACCTGGGAAGTCACCACACACAGCAAACCAGGTGACTCCCTGCATTCGGGAGAGGCCTTTGCCAAGGTTCGCGAAGGTCACATCGAGCATCTGTTGCTAATGCCTCAAGATGGCACTCTGCAGCAACTTGAAGAAGGCAAACTGACTCTCGAAAACCCTTTCGCCACACTTGCAGACAAGCAACCCTTATACGGCTGGCATAGTTGGCCGGTGCGAAAGGCACGTCCTTATCAGAGCAAACTACCGCCGACCAAGCCGCTGGTGACCGGCCAGCGCTGCCTTGATTTCCTCTTCCCCTTACTAAAAGGAGGAGTCGCCATGGTGCCTGGTGGTTTCGGCACCGGCAAAACCGTGCTTGAGCAGACGATTGCCAAGTTTGCCGATGTCGACGTGGTGGTTTATGTCGGCTGCGGTGAACGCGGAAACGAGATGGCCGGACTACTCGACGAGTTCGGCGAGCTTGAGGATCCTCGCACCAAGCGGCCGCTCAAGGAGCGCACCATCATCGTCGCCAATACCTCCAACATGCCGGTTGCCGCCCGTGAATCATCAATCTTCACCGCCGTGACCATGGCGGAGTATTACCGCGATATGGGCCTCGATGTCCTGTTCCTCGCCGACAGCCTGTCGCGTTGGGCCGAAGCCTTGCGCGAAATTTCTTCGGCGCTGGAAGAAATGCCCGGCGAGGATGGCTATCCGACCTACCTCGGCTCGCGTCTTTCAGGTTTTATCGAGAGGGCCGGGGTGGTAAAAACCCTTTCCGGTGGGCAGGGCTCGCTGAGCATGATCCTTGCGGTTTCGCCGCCGGGGGCCGACTTTGCCGAGCCGGTCACCCAGGCCTGCCTGCGTGTCTCTGGTGCCCTCTACATGCTCGATACGCAGCTTGCGCATCGCCGCCACTTTCCAGCGATCAACTGGACCCAGAGCTTTTCCCTCTACAGCGACACCGCCATGGCTCATTTTGTTGAAGAGCATGGTGAGTGGGCCAAGTTGCAGGCACGCTGTCGCGATATTTTGCAGCGCGAAGAGGCCTTGCGCGAGGTGGCGGAAGTGGTTGGCATGGAAGGATTGCAGGATGGTGATCGCCTGTTGATGCGCACCGCCGAAAAAATTCGTCTAGACTTTCTCTGCCAGAACAGTTTCACCGAAGACGCTTTTGCCGCTCCAAGGAGCACGATTGAGAGCATCACCACGCTGGTTGCTGAACATGACCAACTCTCTGCCGCGCTAGATGACGGAGCCCTGCTCGACGACCTGCTCAAGGAGGCTGCCAATGCGCCTCGCTGAACATCAA
>JAAXQF010000459.1 GCA_012974435.1 Desulfuromonadales bacterium
CCACCGAGATAAAGTTCGGTATCTCTTGGATCGGTGGCAACTTTCTCAATGTTTCCTCGGGTGAGATCAACCTCTAAATTAACCCCTGTCTCTGCGTACCTCATTTTCTTACCTCATTCATGTAGTTCGTTAGACTTTGCGCCCGTATGTCATAAAAGAACGTGCTTGTTTTTTTGCTGAACTGGACGTGAAATACCCCAACTTACTCCGATCTGAATAGATATATATTTTATTAAACAAGCAATTCATGTATAAAGGTACTGCAATACCTATTTAATTGTCAAGAGAATACAATCATGTTATTCAATCGGCTAGTCAGTTTTTTTTCGCCCTTTACCGTATAGCACTGTATTCACAACAACGAGGAATAATCCTTACAAAATGAACAGTTATGAAACCGGTCCAATCCGACCACCCAGCGAGGCAGGAAGTTACCTTATACGCCTGACGCGTGGTTGCCCCTGGAACAAATGTAAGTTCTGCCGCACTTATCGCAAGCTTGCCTTTGAGATCCGTGATACAGCCGAAGTCGTAGCGGATATCGATGCCATGGCGAGGATCAGAGACGAGATCAAGAGCGGAAATCCAGTGATTGATGAATACGGCTGGATGGTCGAGAACGCCCTCAGTCGAGGTGGTACGACAGCATTTCTCCAGGATGGCGACTCTCTCGCCATGAAGCCCGACGCTGTCCGTCACATTCTGGCACATCTGCAAGAACGTTTGCCGGAGATCACAAGGATAACCAGTTACGCCCGATCACGGACGATGGCGAGTCGTTCAGTCGCAGACCTTGCTTCTTACAGAGAGTTGGGTCTTACACGCATTCATATCGGTATGGAGAGCGGTCACGACCCTCTCCTGCAGGTCATCAAAAAAGGGGCTACCAGCGATATTCATATCCGTGGAGGCAAGCGGGTTATTGAAGCTGGCATAGAATTGAGTGAATACATCATGCCTGGTCTCGGTGGCCGCGAGTTTACCAAGGGGCACGCGCTCGATTCTGCACGCGTCCTGAACGAGATAGGTCCCGATTTTATAAGACTTCGCACCATCTGCCTTGGGCCAACGATCCCTCTCTGGGAAGAGTTCTCCTCCGGTAAATTAACGAGACTTACCGACATTGAAATCGTTAAGGAAATTCGCATTTTCATCGAAGCCCTGAATGTTGATGGATCAAAACTCGCCAGTGACCACGTTCTCAACCTCCTGGGTGAACTTGATGGGAAGCTCCCGAATGACAAGGAAAGACTTCTAGCCATCGTCGACACGTTCCTTTCACTTCCTAAAGAGGAAAGAGAACTTTTCCAGGTCGCTCGCCGTGCCGGAATACTGGAGAAACTCTCCGATCTTGACCACCAAAAGGTTCAAGTTCACGCAAGAAAGTTACTCGATGAAATTTATCGTCACTACGGGAAGGATGGAGTCGAGGAGGCAACACAGGAGATGATGAAACGTTTCATTTAGTTTCCTACTTCGGAATCAGAAACCTGGTCATTCATAAATTGGCTTGTATAGCCGACAAAGATTGTGGTACCACAATACCAGATTCGAGTTACAGAATGCTAATGATCAATTGGATATGTACATGACAAATCAAGTCACCATACGAAAAGCCTTAGCAAGCGACTTTGACGCCGTGATCGCGTTGGATTTTGACGGTGTCACAGAAGAGAAACCGGCCTATTGGCGCGGCATCTTTGACCGTTATGTGACAATTGACCGAGACGGCGGTTTTTTTCTCGTCGCTGAGATTCGTGGTGAGGTTGTCGGTTTCATCGTTGGAGAGATACGCGCCTGGGAATTTGGGTCACCTCCGTGCGGTTGGGTCTTTGCTTTGATCGTGTCGACAGAACACCGTGAGATAGGTGTCGGTCAAATCATGCTGCAAGAGATGTGTCAGCGTATGAAGAAGGCTGGAGTTACGACCGTACGAACGATGGTAGACAGGGAAAACAAATTGACCCTGTCATTTTTCCGTAGTCAGGGGCTACGGACAGGTCGTTATGTCGAGCTCGAAAAGCAGCTTGATGACATTTAAACCCCTCACCCTTTGGGTCACCCTATGAAGATACAAAAGGCAAGCCTCTTTGCGCTCTACGCGGTTCTGGAACTGGCCAGCGATCCTGAACGTCAACTTTCTACCGCCGACATTGCTGACAAGTACGGCATTTCCACACATCACCTCGCAAAGATATTGCGCACACTTGTGCGCTCCAAACTTGTGCAGGCCATACGTGGTGCTGGCGGCGGCTATCGCTTTACCGGGGTCACCAATCGAACCACATTACTCGATGTCATTGAGTTGTTTGAAACATTGGAATCAGATTTTGATATTCCACATTCCAGTGATCAGACAGGTGTAGCCGTTATAGAAGAGCTGCAGAGCATTACCCGCGAGATTGACGACCTCACCAAAGCCGTTCTTGACACAATCACGCTGGAAACGGCTCTCAACAGCTCACGCTCACGCGCCAAGGTCTCAGCTCAGGGTTAGAGTAACAACGGAAGAGAAAGCTTTTGGGGTAAACAATGCAGGATAAGACAGGAAACGGTTGTGAAAACAGCGAAAGGATGGGCAGAATCGGTGACCGCCCCTACTGGGTCCTGAATCTTTCCATTCTGATCAGGGCGGCACACCAGATTGGAGTTGCAGTCTTTCTTGCCGCCTACCTTCTTGATGCCATCCCCGGACCTCCGAAGATATATGTGTTTATTGCATTTAGCAGCGGCGGCCTGCTGCTTGCCACCGAATGGTTGCGCCATCGCCAAATATTCAGGGAGATGGCAGGGATGATCAGCGTAGTAAAACTCCTGCTCCTGGGGGCAGCTTACCATGGTTTTCTGCCTCTACCAGCAACAGTGCTACTGATCTTCGTCATCGCCTCGATCGGAGCTCATGCACCAAAAAAGGTGCGACACAGACTCCTACTTTAAATCCGCCTGTTCACTACAGCGCCCCAGCCCCAGGAACCGGCGCGGATTCTCTGAGAAAACTTTCTTTTCTATCTCCTCCGATAGCTTCATTGACCTCACCAACTCAATATACTCAAGCACAACCTCTGGCTGATAGATCAGTGCGTCTGAACCAAAGCAAACCTGATCCTGATAATGGCTGATAAAATCAGAATAACTCTCAGGGTTGTTCTGGATGTGAGGCAACATGAAGGCTATATCAGTAGAGACGTTGGGATAACGATCGAGAATTTTACGAAAGGCTTTACGGCCGATGCCAAAGTGGGGAAAGTTAATTCTCAAACGGGGAAAATCGTCCAGGATACCCTGCATCACTTCGCCGTAGCGATTGGCATCCATGTGATAGAGAACTGGCAGATCGTTAGCCTCGGCGAAGGCGAAAATTTTCCATTCACGCTGATGATACTGCTTGAGACTGATGCCGAAGGTGCTGGGAACACTGGAAAGGCCCAGATCATTGCCTTCATCAGCCAGATAGAGGCCTTTAATTCCCCGGAAACCTCGTAGAAGATGTTTGTGTAGAAAACTCTGAACCTCACCATTCAACATACGTGTATCAAGCATCGGGAAAAGCATCGAACCATTCTGTTGTGCGAATTGCAGAAGATTATCGGCCTCGTTGAAGAGCGGATCACCCAGGTTTTCAAAACCCTCCGGGATAAGTTTCCAGACCTCCTGCGCATTGAGGCTGGTATTAACCAACCCCATGACAGCCATGTGGCTGACACCCTCTTTACGCAACTGGGCCAGGCCACGGGAAACCCTCTCAGCCTGGCCCAGCCCTGCAAAACAGTGACAGTGGACATCGATAATTTCCTGATCGGTCCCCTGTTTTTTTTGAATCAGCGATTCTCCCATTTTGCTTGCCGTTTCTCGATAAAAGCTGTTAAGCCTTCGACCGCATCATGGGTTTTCATCAGCTCGTCCAGATAAAGAGTCTCCACCCGCTCCAGCTTGATGATGACACGCTGTCGGTATTCATTCCGTGCAGCCAAAACCGCAAACCGCAAGGTACTGGCACTGCTCGGTGCCAGATATTTATCGAAATACGCCAGGGCGGCTACTTCAGGATCTTCAGAAACGCTATCGACAAGCCCGTTTGTCAAGGCTTCATCCGCACCCAGGCTGCGTCCGGAAAGAAGCATATCTTCGGCCTTGGCCTGGCCTATTCGCTCTGGTAACAAGCAACTTGCCGCCGGGGCAAAGACCGCCAGTTTGATTTCCGGTTGACCAAGTTTGGCATCCTCCGCAGCGAACAGCATGCTACCCGCAGCAGCGACTTCCAGACCACCACCCAAGCACTGCCCCTTGATCGCCACCAGTAGTGGTAGCGGGAAATTGATCATGCTGCGCACCAGAGCATGCAGAGATTTGAGCATGTCGGCACATTGATCCGGCATATGCTCGGCAACGCTGGCTCCAAAACTGAAATGAGGACCTTCATGGTCGAGTAGCACCGCACGCAGGTCCTTGGCATCGCGATACTCAGCCAGTGCAGCTTCAAGAGCACCGATCATAGCCGCATCGACGATATTGGCTTTGGGTTGTGCAAGGCGTAAACGTAGCAGCGTACCATCGCGGTCGAGCCAGACTTTCAGGGGGCTATCACTCATCTCTTCAGCCCTCCTTTTTGCCCGGCATCAGGCTTTCGATCAGCTCTTCTGTCCAGGGGACCCCTTTGGCCAGGCCCTGACGCAGTTTGACGAAATCGATCTCGCGTCCGGTCTCCTTATTGCCTTCGTTAAAAGCACGGAAGCCGGTACGTGCTTCGTTCATCATGTTGAGAGCCAGCCAGGCACGGGAATTTTCCTTATTCTGGCTCCAGGCTTGCAGCTTTGGCTTACGCAATTCTTCAAGACTTTTAGCCATGCATTCAGGGAAAGTTTCTAACAACTTGGCGCAGAGCTCCTCGACTTTCTCGTCAAGCATGCTCAGATCGATCTCGCCGGTTTTGATCAAGTCACGACCTTCCTTAAAGTCATTACCGCTGCGAAAGTCACCGAGGATGATACGACCGTATTCATCGAACATCTGATCGGTAACCACAGTCGGATTGGCGATATATTTGCCATCGATCTTTAGTGCCGGGACCACATCGGCAATGATACCGAGACGGGCCGCCTTATGGGCCGAGAATGGTTCACAGAGAGTTCCGGAGACCATCGCCTGTTCGCAACCGATCATCACCGGCAGGAAATCAGTTGCACCGCCGATTGCAGCCGAGCCGTGCTTGGGACCGGCCTGGCCGAAGTTGGCGAGGTCATGAGAAATTGTGAAGTCGCAGGCCATACCAATTTCCTGACCGCCACCGATGCGCATGCCGTTGACCCGGCAGACAACAGGTTTGTCACAACCAAGGATCGCCGAAACCATGTCATTGAAGAGGCGCATGTACTGACGATACTCCTGTGGATTGCCAGCATAGTATTCGGCATACTCCTTGGTATTGCCTCCAGTACAAAAGGCCTTCTCACCCACAGCGGTAAAGACCACGGCGTTGACTTCACGATCAGCCGAAGCGCGCCGAAAGGCAAGGATTGTGGCCTTGACCATGTCCGTGGTGTAGGAATTGAACTGCTTGGGATTGTTGTAGATGATCCAGGCATTATAGAGCCCTTCAGCCACGGAACCGTCACGGCGCTTGGCCGGACGCTTTTCATATTTGACCATACCGTCACAGAGGCTTTCGACGTCCTTGTCGATCAGGTTATGATCAATCAGTGTGGCGGGTGCGGTTTGGGCAATAATCTGGTCGGTTGTGGCCATGGATGAACCTCCTGTACAGGCTGTAGGGTCAAGTTAAAAGTTAAAGGTAAAAGGTTAACTGTTTTATGCTAAGACTCTGAATAGCAAGAAAAATAAAGTTCTTAATGTAAGTGAAAGCTTGTTTTCTTCGCGCCTTGAGTGAGCACAGCGAACGGGCGTTATCTTTTTGCCATTCAAGCGGTTACTATCAATCGTCCGGAACCAGAATCGCCCTGCGCTGCATTTTTTGCTGATGCACGTCATCGAAAACGCTGTTGATCTCGCTCAACGGTTTCTGCTCAACGAAAGCTTTGAGATTAACCTTCCCATCCAGCACCAGATCGAGTGCGGCGGGGTAATGTTCAGGGAGACAACCCCAGTTTCCGAGCGCGCGGGCATGGAAAGCCATCAGGTTAGAAAGGCGGATGTCCACCTTGTCCATGGTGAAGCCGACCACGCTCAAGGTAGCACCGTGAACCATCAGTCCGTAGGCTGATTCCTGCCCTGGTTTACTGCCGGAACATTCGAAGATGAACCACTCGGTACTCGGTAAACCATTCTCTTTTGCAAAAGAGCTGATCGCTTTTTTCAGATCACGACCGCTGATTTCAAGCGCATTGAAGGTCACGGCCGCGCCATTTCCGGCAATGGCATCCAGTTTACCCTGATCGATGTCGATGGCAACCACTGTCGCACCAAAGGCATTGGCCATTTGCACGCAATAGCCTCCAACACCCCCGACACCCACGACAATCGCCAGACTCCCCTCGGTTACACCTGCCTGATGTACCGCCTGGTAGGGAGTGGTTACAGCATCGGCCACGACCGAGACGTCTGCAAGTTCCAACCCGGCAGCTGCCAACCTCTGCTCATCGACCGGGCAGAGTCCCTTGGTCGGGATTACTATGTGACTGGCAAAACCGCCTTGAATGTCGTTGCCCGGCATCTTCTGGCTACGGCAGATAGTTCCTTTACCTCGTTTGCAAAGATCACACTCTCCGCAAGGAATAACCGCCGGGATGATCACCGCCTTATTCAGCCAGTCGCCAGCACCATCACCTGCAGCAACTACGCGGCCACTGATTTCATGTCCCAGAGCGAGCGGCAGCTCCGAATTGGTCCGTACGCCATCGTAGTAAAAACCCAGATCGGTATGGCACACTCCGCATCCGGCAACCTCGACAACCACCTCATTCTCACCGGGTTGAGCGACAAAATCCTGTCGGGTAAGCGGCTCATTTACACCATTCATCATCCAACGGTAAGCAGTTATGGACATAGCAACTTCTCCTGTGAATTAATTTTAGAACCCTCGTTTTTCAGGACTTTTAAATGTTGTCTGATCTGCGAGCTTAAGGAAAGGTTCACGCAGGCTCTCCGGCATGGTACAGGGCCGCCGTGATTCTCGTTTGACCCAGAGATGTCTGGTATAACCGGTAGAGAGGACCTGCTCACCGCGCACCACCTTGTAACAGAACTGTAAACTTCGGCTAGCCACCCAATCTAGCCAGCAAAAGACTTTAACCGTATCACCGTAACAAGCGGCCAATTTGTAGTCCTGCTGTGCCTGAGTAATAATCATGAAGTAGCCGAGCGCTTCGATCTCAGGATATGGCTGGCCAGCCTCAGTACAGAAGCGGGTTCGAGCCTGTTCAAACCAGATCAGATAGTTGGCGTGATGGACGATTCCCATCTGGTCGGTTTCAGCGTAGCGAACTTCAAATTCGACTTCAGAGTGCTGTTTCATTCTGGTATCCTGTCGGACTATTTGGCCAATTTACAGCTGGTCCTTAAATGACCGATAGCCTCCTAAAGCCTTTCAATCAAGGTTGCCATTCCCTGGCCATGGCCAATACACAATGAGGCGATTCCGTATCTGCCTCCGCTGGTTTCAAGACCATTGAGCAAGGTGGTGATCAATCTGGTCCCGGTGGAACCTAAAGGATGGCCGAGAGCGATGGCACCGCCCCAAGGGTTGACCTTCTCACCAGGCAGATGCAATTGATTTACACAAGCAATCGCCTGACTGGCGAAGGCTTCATTCAGCTCGAAAAGGTCGATGTCATCAACCGAGAGTTTGTTGTTCTGTAATAGCTTGCGAATCGCCGGAACCGGTCCCATCCCCATCTGACATGGGTCGAGTCCGACAACAGCAAAGTCAATGACCCTGGCCCGGCGTTTCAGGACAAAACGTTCACAGGCGGCATCAGAGGCGACCATAGTCAAGCTGGCGCCATCGTTCAGTGGTGAGCTGTTGCCAGCGGTAACAGTCCCGTTTTCCAAAAAGATTGATTTCAACTCGGCGAGGGCATCACTGTTGGTGCCAGGGCGCGGAGATTGGTCTCGATCAGCGACAAATTCACCAGTAGAGATAGGCATGATCTCTCTGGCAAAATGGCCTGCCTGTTGGGCGGCCACCGCTTTGCAATGACTCTCAGCAGCAAAAGCATCCTGTTCTGCACGGCTAACCCCATAGATTTGCGCAACCTTTTCAGCAGTCAACCCCATATTGTTGAAAGGAAACTCGTAGCGGGCCAGAAGCTCTTGATGATAATCTGTCGCCGCCTGCATCGGTACATGAGTCATATGCTCTACGCCACCAGCAAGCAACAGGTCGGCACTGCCAGTGGCAATTGTGGAGGCCGCAAAATTGAAGGCCTGCAGGCTTGAAGCGCAGAGGCGATTGATGGTGACACCAGGTATTGATGCGGGAAGGTTTGCCAACAATGCAGAGAGTCGAGCTATATTCTTGCCCTGCTCCAGGTGCTGACCAACACAACCTATGTAGATATCGTCTATACTCTCAGTAAGTTCTTCGCCAGTCGTCATCCCTGCAAGTAGCCCATTCATCAGAGCTGCAAGCATTTCATCGGCCCGCACCTCACGGAACAACCCTTTATCGGGATGTGCTCTGCCAATGGCAGTTCGTTTTGCTTCGACCAGATAAGCGTTCATCAAGATCTCTTCCTCACGCCTCACATGGACCTAGAGTGACAGCAGACCGCAACTTTTGCCGCCATCGACATGCAACACCTGGCCGGTAATAAATTCTGCATCGTCAGAAGCCAGAAAAGCAACGGCAGCAGCAATATCTTCAACCTTACCCATCTTGCCGGTCGGTTGCATACGGATCAAACGTTCGCGCCCTTCGGCAGTCATTCCCTGAGTCATCGGCGTATCGATGGCCCCCGGAGCCACGGCATTAACATTAATCTGGAAACGGGCAAACTCGAGTGCCAGGGAACGGGTCAGGCTAACCAGTCCCCCCTTGCTGGCGGTGTAGTTGGCCTGACCTATGCTACCGAGCCAGGCACGTGAGACAATATTGACGATTTTTCCTGACCGCTGACTTTTCAGAACCGGAAAGACAGCCTGGCAACAGAGAAAAGCTCCTTTGAGATTAACGTCAAGGACTTGATCCCAATCCTGCTCGGAGATATTGCTGATCAGGTTGTCGCGAATGATGCCGGCGTTGTTGACCAGCACATCAATGCCGCCAAACGCTTCCGTGACCTGTTCAACCAGCCGTAGCACCTGATCTTTGCTGGCGACATCAGCGACAACCGGTAAAATCTCGCAGCCAGAATCTTCGAGGCTGCTGGCCAGTTGCTGCAAATGATTTGCGTTAACATCAACCAAAGCCAAGCGCGCACCCTGGTCGGCAAAACGCTGGGCGATAGCGGCACCGATTCCCTGCCCGGCACCGGTTATCACAACCACCCGACCTCGGGTATTCTGAATCACCGATTCCATCAGCAGGCCTCCATGACCATAGCGATACCCTGGCCACCGCCGATACAGGCGGAGGCGATTCCTAACTGCTTATTATCGCGTTGCAGAGTTTTCAGACAGGTTAGAGCCAAGCGTACACCGGTCGCCCCGAGGGGGTGGCCGATGGCGATGGCGCCACCGTTGATATTGAGTTTATCCTGATCAAGCTCCAGGGCTCTGGCAACAGCCAGGCACTGGGCTGAGAATGCCTCATTAATTTCAAAGCGATCAATATCTCCGATGCTCAATCCCATCTGCGCAAGCAACAGGCGAATCGCCGGAACCGGACCGATCCCCATGATTTCAGGCAGCACACCAGTGGAAGCGAAACCGCGAATCTTACCCAACGGCTTCAAGCCATTGGCTCGGACATAGTCTCCCGAGGCAATCAACAGTGCGGCTGCACCATCGACAATGCCTGAGGCGCTACCAGCAGTCGTCGGTCCATCTTTGCTGAAGACGCAGGGCAGTTTGGCTAGCTGTTCCAAGCTGGCCTGCCGTGGATGCTCATCAGTAGAGATACCATCACGACTGTTGCAGCGATATTTGCGTGGCTTGAAACGCTCCATCTCCAGCATTCCCTTGGCCGCTACCGGAACAATCTCCTGCTGGAAAAAGTCAGCAGCTTGGGCACTGGCATAGCGCTCCTGGCTACGCACGGCAAAGGCATCGACATCCTCTCTTGTCAGGGCGAATTCCTTGGCCAGGTTGTCAGCAGTACACCCCATGGGGACTGCAGCAGTATCATTCAAGGCTTCCCAAAGCACATCGACAAACTCTGGCTTTCCCAACTGGAAACCCTGTCGGGCTGAATAGGAAGCGAGGGGGAATCGACTCATAGCGTCAGTGCCGCAACCGAGAACCAGGTTGGCCTTGCCGAGGGCGATCTGCTCGGCGGCCTGCCCCAGCAACTCAATCCCTGAACCGCAGATTCTTTGGGTCAGGAGCGCGGTACTTTCGATTGGTGCTCCAGAGTAAAGGGCGATATGGCGCGGCAAAAAAAAGCTGTCGGCACTAGCCTGGCCAATGTTGGCAACAATGGTCTGATCAATGTCACCGGCAGGTGCTCCGGACGCCTCAATCGCGGCACGACTGGCGAGGATGCCCAAATCGGTCGGAGAAACAGTCGAGAGGCTGCCGGTGTATTTACCGAACGGAGTGCGTTTCCCCTCAAGAAGATAGATATCCTCAAAAAGAGCACCGCTGCCGACCTGTTTATCGTGAAACCCCTTTACGCTTGCGTTCATAATAACTCCTCGTTTGATGACTGAGCCATCTCAAGACTTTTTGAATGAGTGATCTATTGCCCTATGTAGTTAGGCTTCTGTCCGCTGAGAATGCATGAGAGTCCGATACGGGCATCTTGTGTAGAAAAAATAGTTTTCAAACCATCAAGCTCCAGTTGTAGACCGTCCTGAAGATCTAGGCCATAACCCTGGTCGATCAGGTGCATGGCCGTTTTCATTGCAACAGGAGCTTTACGGGTAATGCCTTTGGCCTGTTTTTCAAAACCCTCACGAGCCAGTAGTGGGTGATTGAAGTCACCGTCAAATGCTGCAAACTCGAGTTCCTCCGACGTCTCCTCAACACGACCAGCCTGTGCTTTGTCGATTGACAAGGCCGCCAATTCTCGCCAGTCAAAAACCGGCTCGACAACGGTATCAACCAATCCGAGAGCATAAGCTTTTTTAGCATTAATAAACTGACCGCTTGCGATTAACTGCTTGGCACGAGCCACGCCGATCAGACGGCTGGCACGTTGGGTGCCACCAAGTCCTGGATAGATGCCGATGCCGGTTTCTGGAAAAGCCAGGACCGATTTGCGAGTGCCGATGCGGTAATCACAGGCCAGGGCCAGCTCCAGACCGCCGCCAAGAGACAAGCCATCAAGATAGGCGTAGGTGATCTTATCGGATGCACTGATCTTGTTCAGGACTTGCTGGCCGAACTCAGTAAAAGACTGAACACGCTGTAAATCGTCAGCGACCATAGCATCGAGGAAAAACTTAATGTCAGCGCCAGCGATAAAAGCTTTGCCCTTGCCATGTATGAAAATTTTACTGATGTCGGGGCGGGCGTTGAGTTCATCAACACAGCAATCGAGCTGGTTCATCACCTGCTCGCCGAGTGGATTCATCCGGTCAGGAAGATCGAAGACAATAAATCCACTTTCGCCGACTACCTCAGTAGTGACCCAGTTGAGGGATAAACTTTGAGCTTTTCCGGAATCTGCTAAACAAGCCGGCAACGGCAAATTCCAGACTGAGAACACGCTTTCGACCATCTCTTTGACTTTAGCTGCACCCATCTTTTCGAGCAGTTCGAAAGGACCCATCGGCCAGCGCAAACCTGCACGCGCACCCAGATCGGTGGAGGTTGCATCGATTACACCTTCACTGACCATCTGTGCAGCAACCCCGAGGCTAGCACCAACCAGGCGACGGGTGACAACGTCGGCCTGATCAAAACCATTGTTAAGGAGCTGAGTATCTTCAACATTCCAATCCTGTTTGGCTTCGACCTGTTGACAAAGGACCTTTGCTGGAGCGTAAAAATTGTGAAGTTCGCTTGCCAGGCCATCGGCAGCATGCATAGCGATCGGTACACCAGTCGCATTCATTAAAGCGAATGGCCCCATGCCGACACCAAAGACCTCGCAGGCAACTCGATCGATAAAGGCGATACTGCCGAAGCCTTCTTCGTAAAGACGGGCTGCTTCGTTCAACCAGGGTACAAAGAAACGGTTCACTGCGAACCCCGGGGCGTCTTTTACCAGAATCGGGGTCTTGTCGTAATAGGTGTAGAAATTCTCCAGGGCTGCAACGATCTCTGGGTCAGACTTCTCCCCGGGGATCAATTCAACAAGCTTGTTTTTGGCCGCGTGGTAAAAATAGTGAACGCCAACCACCCTTTCAGGACAATTCAGATCAGCCGCTATCTCACTGATCAGAAACGATGAAGTATTGCTGGCAAGAATACAGTTCGTACTCACGATTTTTTCGAGCTCAGCGAAAAGCCCCTTCTTGACCGTAAGATTTTCGAAAATGGCCTCGACCACCAGATCAACTTCAGCCAGGTCTGCCTGGGAGGTAGAACAGCTCAAGCGGCCAAAGATTTCGTCGAACGCCGGTTGATCAATCAGACCACGTTGCAGAGCCTCCCCTAGGGATTCACGCATATAGCCGACTCCACGGTCCAGAAACTCTTGCTTCTGGTCGACCAGGACAACCGGAAGACCCTTCATAATAAAGTGCTGCGCAATCGCCGAACCCATAGTCCCGGCTCCCACGACACCTACTCTCTTAATTGGCTTCATTGGCGTTACCTCTTTATATATAGACATGGCTTTCAACTTAACCCCGGCAGCAGGGATGCTACTGCTCATGAAACTCACCCCGGCAAAGCCTGTTTTGTATTTCGCAGTGCGAAACTAAATTTCGCTTAAAGCAAATCCTACCTGACAACACACTGTTTGTAAATATTTTTATCATGAAAAAAGTCTAGACACTTCACTGGACGGCACAAAAGACTGTATTATCAGGTAATCATGAAAACATTTTCAGAGCAATCCTTTAAAAAAGACACCTTATAGACAGAAAAATTTTACATTAAGAAGCTAGATATATTTCGCAATGCGAAACAAACTTTCAGAAAACGCTGTTTTATTTCTTGACATAAAAGAGCCTTTTCTATAGAGATTTAATACATGCGAATCTAAAAACGAAGCCCAAACGAATCCAAAGCTCTAAGATTGCCAACATTCCAACGGCAACAACCGCCGCGGAGCAACGATCATGAGTGACAACAGCATATCTAATCAAAAAGGCAGCAAAGCAGAGCTGATCGCAATGGACGGCATCGACCTGCTCGAAGACGGCATCAAGGACCGTCAATTTGTCACAGCGCTGGCCCGCGGTCTCGAAGTCCTGCGCTGTTTCAAACCGAGTGATCGACACCTCGGCAATCAGGATATTGCAGAACGTACCGGTCTACCAAAACCAACCATATCCCGCCTCACCTATACACTCACTCGCATGGGTTACCTCTATCATGACGACAAGCTTGGCAAGTACCAGCTCGGCAGTGGTGTGCTCTCGCTCGGTTTTTCATTCATCTCCAATCTGGATGTACTAAAAATCGCCAGACCCCTGATGCAGGAACTGGCTGATTATTCACACACAGCGGTTTCTGTTGGCACCCGTGACCGCCTCGGTATGGTCTATCTTGATGGCCGTCATAGCACCACTGCAACTGTGTCACTACGCCGCGAGCCGGGCACCCGGGTCCCTATCGCCACAACTGCCATGGGCAGGGCCTTGCTGTGCGGTCTACCATTACATGAGCGAGAGAAGTTGATGGAAAACATCCATCAGCGCAACCCCGAACACTGGACGAAGTACAAAGCTGGCATAGAACAAGCGCTGCGCGACTACCAGGAGCGGGGTTTCTGCCTGTCAACCGGCGACTGGCGCAACGATGTCAATGCCGTAGGCGTACCGATGCTGCCGATCGCCGGCAGCCGATTGCTGACTTTCAACTGCGCGGCACCATCCTTCTTGCTGCGTCAGCATATGCTTGAAGACGACATCGGCCCCCGCCTGATCAACATGGTCAGGACAATTGAATCGGAAGTTGCCCGTTACTGACAAGGGCAGCCACCGGAAACTGAGGAGCACATGGCACAACCGGTACACGTAGGACTCGACATGGGAGCATCGCGCACCAAGGTGGCGGTTATAGACCATCACGGCTTACTGCTCGGTCATGCGGTCAAGAAATCTGGGATCGATTTTGCTGCGACCGCCTCGTACTGTCTGGATATGGCTCTGGAGCAAGTTGGTGCTAACCGTCAGGACATCATCACTGCCGTCGCGACCGGTTATGGCCGCAACAACGTCGCCTTTGTTACCGAAAAAACCAAAACTGAGATTGGCTGTCACGCCAAGGGTTGTCACCACCTGTTTGCTGGTGAAATCACCATCATCGACATCGGTGGTCAGGACAACAAGATCATCAAGGTTAATGCTGCAGGGCAGCGTGACAGTTTCAAAATGAATCGCAAATGTGCCGCAGGAACCGGCGCTTTCCTCGAAGAGATGTCAAGTCGGCTCGATATCCCCCTTGACGAAATGAATAGCCTGGCCAGCCAGGCAACCGAGATGATCAAACTTGGCAGTTACTGCACAGTTTTTTCGGCAACTGAGGTTTTGGAGAACATTCGTCACGGCAAGCCAGTCGCCGACATTATCAAAGGGATTTTCTACTCGATGATCCAGCGAGTTCTTGAGATGGATTCTTTAACTGAAAAAGTCGTCTTGAGTGGTGGAGTTGTCGCTCACAACCCCTACCTGGTGGAGATGGCATCTGATCTGATCTGCCGTCCGATCCTGCTTCCCGATTTCCCGCAATTCACCGGGGCCTATGGCGCGGCACTCTACGCCATGGACGAGGCAGCCGACAAAGCGGTGGGGAACACGACGAACTGAGCCACGCGACACAAAGGCCTGGAGAGAACATGTCACAAGAGACACAGCCGCAGAGAAAAAAGATAGAGTCTACCGGGCAAATGATGAAAATCATGTCTGATTACTTCTACGATCTGAATGATGCGGCCAAATCGAAACACCGCAAGGTTGCCTGGTGCACCAGTGTTGGTCCTGCGGAGCTGCTCAGAGCCATGGGCTTTGCCGTACACTTCCCGGAAAACCACGCGGCCATGCTCGGCGCAACCAGAATGGCCACTGAGTTGATTCCAGAAGCCAACACGATTGGCTATTCGCCGGACATCTGCTCTTACCTGACGGCCGACATCGGCGCCTACCTGAAAAAAGTCTCGCCACTGGCCAAGGCCTACCCGGGGATAGACGGCCCACCCCGCCCAGACATACTTGTCTACAACACCAACCAGTGTCGCGACGTTCAGGACTGGTTTTCCTGGTACGCAAAAGAACTGAATGTGCCGTGTATCGGCATCACCTCGCCCAAGAACTTCACAGATGTCTCTGACATCCTGATTGATGACGTCACCCAGCAGATTGAGGCTCTGATCCCGACCCTGGAGGAGGTTTCCGGACAAAAGCTGGACATACAGAAGCTTCGCGAGACCGTCTCTCTCTCCAGAGAATGCACTGAACTCTGGCGACAAGTCCTCGAGACCGCAACTGTCACTCCGGCCCCCCTCACCTTCTTCGACGGCACGATCCATATGGGCCCGGCTGTCGTGTTGCGTGGGACCCAGCAGGCTATCGACTATTACCGGCAACTTCTTGAGGAACTCAATCAGCGCACGTACGACAAGGTGGGCGCGGTTGACAATGAGAAGCACCGCATCTACTGGGAAGGCATGCCAGTTTGGGGGCGTTTGCGTCAGCACTCTGATTTATTCTCCGAGCTACAGACCAGCGTTCTGGTCTCTACCTACTGTAGCAGCTGGATTTTTCCTGACTTCGATGCCAACGACCCGATCCGCAGTATGGCCAAAGCTTATCTAGGCCTCTTTATCGTCCGCTCCGACACCTATAAAGAAGAATACATTAAAGGGATGCTGAAGAAATTTCACATTGACGGCATCATCTACCACGACGCCAAAACCTGTCCCTGCAATTCCAACAGTCGCTACGGCATGCCCCAGCGACTGGAGCAGGAAACCGGTATTCCGAGCTTGGTAATCTCAGGCGACCTTAACGATCTGCGTTGTGTTTCCGATGAACAGACCAGAACCAACGTTGAAGCCTTTATCGAGCAACTGGAGGAGAGAAAATAAGATGCTAGATGCCTTATTCAAACCGAAAGCAGTTGCCCTGGTTGGTGCCTCAACCAAAGAACTCTCCATCGGCAATGTCATTATCAGAAATCTCCTGACCTACGGCTACAAAGGGGAGATCTACCCCGTCAATGCCAAGGCCGACAAAGTATGCGGACTCAAATCTTATGCGACGATTGCTGATATTCCCGGCGAAGTCGATCTAGCGCATATCATTATCCCCAGCCAGTTTGTCCCTCAGGCAATCGAAGAATGTGGCCAAAAGGGGGTCAAGGCGGTCATTATCAACTCTGCCGGTTTCAGCGAAATGGGCGATGAGGGTGTCAAGCTGCAGGAAGAGTTTTTGGCCAATGCCCGCAAATACGGCATCCGGCTTTTCGGCCCCAACTGCCAGGGAATCATCAATTCCGACCCGGAGTTGAATGCTTACTGCAACTTCACCTTTACCTTCCCCAAGCCCGGCAGCATCTCGGTGGTGGCGTTAAGCGGCGGTGTCGGCGCTCTGATAATGCAGGTCCTTGATGACCTGGATATCGGCCAACGCTTCTACGCCTCCAACGGCAACGCCTGCGACGTGTCGATTCCCGAGATCATCGAATATTACGGCGATGATGAAGCGACCAAGGCAATCATCCTCTACACCGAGGGTTTCGACAAACCACGCGAATTCCTCGAAGTGGCCCGTAAGGTAACGGCGAAGAAACCGATTCTGGCCATGAAGGCCGGGCGCACCGAGGAAGGAGCCAAAGCGGCCTCCTCACACACGGGGTCACTGGCCGGAGTCGATATCGCCACCGAACTGATCTTCGAAAAGATCGGCGTCCTTTCTTTCCATGACGAAGGAGAGATGGTCCGTGCCGCCATGGCATTTTCCAGCCAGCCGATTCCTGCTGGCAACCGGGTCGGCATTATCACCAACACGGGCGGCCCGGCAGTGATTGCCACTGATGTACTGATTGATTTCGATCTTGAAGTCCCGAAACTGTGTGAAGCCTCGATCGCCCGCCTTCAGGAAACCCAGTTTCCCCAGGCTGCGCTGGAAAATCCTATTGACGTGGTCGCCACTGCTGGCGGGCCCCAGTTCAGGGCTGCCCTCGACGTCTTGCTTGACGATGACCAGATCGATTGCATCTACATCAACTTTGTTACAGCTCCCTTCACTGACACCGACGCTGTCGCTCGGGAGATCGTCGAGGTCAACCGTCAACGGCGTAAGCCAATGGTGTGCAACTTCATGACCAACATGAAACTGGAGCGCTACCAGAAGACCATGGCGATCCTCAAAGAGGGCGAAGTCCCTTACTACGCCAATCCAGGAGATGCCGCCAGAGCCCTTGGTGCCCTGGTACAGTACGGTCGGATTCAACAACGGGACATCGGTCAGGAGCACTATTTCAACAACGCTGATGCAACCCGCGCCGCTGCGATCATTCACGAGGCCAGCCAGTCCGGCCGTGAGGTTCTTTCAGCACTCGAGGTCTATGGCATTTTCGAAGCCTACGGCATCCCGGTCGCACCCTGGAACGTTGCAACAGATGTCGAGCAGGTGGTCGCCGCAGCTTCAGAGATCGGCTATCCGGTTGTAGTCAAAGTCGACTGCGCCGAAATCGACCATAAAAGCGATATGGGCGGGGTTGCAATCAACCTTAAGAATGACGTTGAAGTTCTTAATACTGTTACTGAAATGCAAGACCGCCTTGGCCATTTCGGCGAGCTCGGCTTTCTTGTGCAGAAATTCCTCCCCGGCGGTCGTGAGCTGATTATCGGTGCCAGCGCCGAACGCGAACTCGGCCACCTGGTCATGTTCGGCCTCGGAGGTATCTACGTTGAAGTCCTCAAGGACGTCATCTTCAAGATCGCCCCTGTGACCGCCGTCGAAGCCGCAGAGATGCTAGCCGGTATTAAAACGGCTGCACTCCTCGATGGCGTGCGCGGCGAGACAGGGATCGATAAAGAGGCGATCATCGAATTGATTCAACGAGTTTCACAGCTGCTTTGTGATCTGCCGATGATCATGGAGATGGACCTGAACCCGGTCATGGCTTTTGCCGACGAGGTCTTTGCCGTAGATGGCAGGATACGCATTCATATCGACAACTAAAAAGAGGACCAGACATGTTTTTAGCAAAGAATGAAGTCGGTGCCGACTGGCAAAATGCCTGTCAATCTCGTGTTACAACCGCAGATGAAGCCGTCAAGACAATCAAATCTAGAGATCGCGTCTTTCTGACTGGCAATGCTTCGGTCCCCTTGCCGTTGCTTGATGCCCTGGTTAAGCGCGCACCAAAACTGCGGGATGTCGAGATCTGTCACCCTCTGACCATTTGCCCTGATGACTACGTCTCCCCTGAAATGGATGGGCACCTGCGCATCAACTCCATGTTCATCAGCACCAATGTCCGCAAAGCTGTTAATCAGGGCCGGGCTGACTTCACCCCGGTCATGCTCTCTGAATTCCCCCTGCTCTTCAAAAATGGCCATCTTCCCCTCGATGTGGCTCTAATCCATGTCTCACCGCCGGACGAAAATGGCTACTGCTCCATGGGTGCAGAATCAGGCCTCACCATTTCGGCCGCTGAAGTCGCCAAGATCATTATCGCTCAGGTCAACGAACAGAGGCCTCGTACTCTCGGTGACACAGCAATGCACATCGACAAAATGCATTACATCGTGCCGAGCGACACACCTCTCTTTGAAATGCCGATGGGAGATGATGC
>JAAXQF010000575.1 GCA_012974435.1 Desulfuromonadales bacterium
GTAAGAGACTATGCCATAGTCAAACACTTGGTAAAGAGAGGAGAAGGATTTTGAACATCATTTCGATAAATGGAAGCAGGAGAAAAAAGGGCAACACTGGGCTCCTCATTCAGTCGATATTGAAGCCTCTCGAGCAAAGTGGGGCGGAGGTCAAATCTATTTTCCTCGGAGATTACACCATAGGCGCATGCACTGGGTGTGAAGGCTGCAAAAACTCTTGGGAGTGTGTCATCAAGGACGACTTCCAATCGCTGATAGAAATGATGGATGAGGCAGACGGGGTCGTTCTTGCTTCGCCAACCTACTGGTACACCGTAACCTCTGATATGAAACGCTTTATTGATCGCTGCTATGGCCTGATTCAATTCCCTAAAAATCGTAGCGCATGGATTGGAAAATATGATGGAATGGGCAAAGTCTGTGTGACTGCGGCAGTATGTGAACAGAAAGATGAGGCGCATATGGGGAACACCCTGACACTCCTTACGGACTTTGCCAAGGATATCGGCCTAAGCGTAGTCGATTCAGTGAAGGCTCTAAATTGTTTTGAGGCGGGAAGTATTGAAAAGGAAAAAGCGGCTTTAACAGACGCTGAATCAGCAGGACAGCGCTTTTTACAACAGCTGAAATATTTCGTTTAAGCCATCTATAGCATGAGCCCCAACCCTCTCCAGTTGGGGCTTTTTCATTATCCTCTGATGCGCTCCGTATGAGAGAGACCCTCCCGAGGGTTCTTTAATTTTTTATTCTCCGACCCTTTTCTGAGATGCTACTTCCCAGATTCATCATCTAAATCAGCCAACAAATTCTTCTTACAGACCAAACGTTTCAAAGGTTATTTTAAATCAGGAGACATAGCTATCTTATTTATTACCATTATGGTAATCTATTTGAGTTAATGGATAGTAATTGTAGCTATGCCATTAAGCACGAAGCCCTTTTGTCACATTTTACAAGGTTAAAACTCCTTCCATATGTGGCAATGCTGGGAAGAACTGACTCTCTAACCAAGGAAAACACCATGAAGTCAAAACATGTAATTCGATCGTTAACCATGATTGTATGCCTGCTCTTCGTCGGGGCAACGGCACAGGCAGCGACAACCCTGACGAGTGTAAAAACCGACAAACCGGTTCTGCTCTCAGGTACGGCAGACAAGGTCTGGAATAAGGCTGCCCCACTGACGGTAAAACTGGACAACCTCCCCTACGAGCCAAGCACCGGTTATGACGGCATGAAAGAGACGACTGTAACCATGAAGTCGCTCTATGACGATGAGTACATTTACTTGCTGGTTCAATACGACGATCCCACGGAGAGTCTGGCTCGGTTCCCCTGGGTCAAGCAGCAAGATGGCACATGGAAACAGCTGAAGAAGAAGGATAGCACCGGCCACGACAATACCTATTACGAAGACAAAGTCGGCATCTTCTGGAACATCAATACCGATGGCTTCGCAAATGAGGGTTGTATGATCGCCTGTCACATGGATATCGAAGGTGACACCTCGGCAGGCCGCAAGTTCACCAACAAAGAAGGTGAAACTATCGACATGTGGCACGTCAAAAATGTCAGAACCAGCCCACTGGGACAAGTTGATGATCAATTTGTCGACAGCACCAGTGATGGCAAAACCAACAAAGGTTGGGGTCGTAAAGGTGACGTTAAAACCGGCGGCGGCTACACAAACAACATCAACAAAGACAAGACCGCTCCAGCCTACATGAACTACCCACCCAGCGCGGAAGCTGAGTACTATATTTTACCGAGCTTGAAGACTCCTTTCGTTGACATCTTCAATGCTGGTGATGTGGTTCCCGGAATCGTCATCGATGCCTTCCAGGGCCCCCGTGCGGATATCGAGATGCGAGGCAAGTGGGACAACGGCGTATGGACCGTGGAAATTCGCAGAAAGCTAGTCACCAGTGGGGATAAAGCGGATGTTCAGGACGTTCAATTTGACGACTTGAGCAAACTCTACCATTTTGGTATCTCGGTTTTTGATAACAGTCAGATCAACCACCTGTACCACGACGACACTTTAATTCTAAAGTTCAAGTAAAACTTACATACATTGAAGAACAACAAAGCCCGTCAGAGAGAGATTCTCTGGCGGGCTTTGTTTTAAAAAAAGTCTGACCCATCTTTTTTTGCCCGGCAATGTTAACTTGCTGTAGATTAAGGCTTCGATTTACAAGAAAAATCCTTTTGGGATGGATTTCGCACATGGACGTGATGAGCACAAACGATTTATTCCTTGAATGTATCAGAGCCTTTGTCCTGATCGCATTACTGGTCATTCTCTTTTACAAGGGCAAGCTCACTTCGCTCGCCGGGCATCCAGGTTGGAAACAGATCCTTATAGGGTTTACCCTGATCACTTTTGCAACGATTCTGGATATAACTGATGAGATCCCCGGGCTTGAAAAGTTCGTCATCATAGGCGACACAGTCATTGAAGCTTTCCTGGAAAAACTCCCAGGCTACCTACTTGGGTTTGTCTTGGTGCTTATCGGCTTTTATAAGATGATCCCCTCGCTGTTAAAAGCACAGGAAGCCGAAAAGGAATTGGCGGAACATAGGGAACACCTTGAGCAACTCGTCAAGAAACGTACTCAAGAACTTGAAGGGGCGCAAGCGGAGTTACTTCAACAAGAGCGACTCGCCACCTTGGGCCAGTTGACGGCTACGGTCAGTCACGAACTTCGCAATCCATTAGGCACGATCCAGTCCGCCTTATTTTCTATAGAGGAGAGCCTTGAGAGCAAAAACCTTCAAGGTGCAAACCGTCCAGGTAATTGATAACGGCCCAAGTATCCCGGACAAAATCATGGAGAGTGTACTAGAGCCTATGTTCAGCACGAAAAGCTTTGTCGTTGGACTGGCCTTGTCTATGGCGGACAAGACTTATTGAAAGCCTCGGGCAGGGGATATAGGGCAACATCTCTTCCTGTTGCTCTCTATTCCTCTCAGTTGCACCCCTCATAGATCGTCTTGAAGCAGGTATCAGTCATGAATTACAAAGTGTTTTTGAGTCTGTTTATTGTGCTGGTGGTTTTGTTCGGATGTGATCCTAAAGCTGGAAAGCCAGCTGGCATATACCATTCAACCAGCTACAACACCGGCAAGAAGGTCTTGTTGGATTTCAGAGATAACGGAGAGGTTCATGTCCAGGTCACGCATGTAAAGGTTTCAGACAAGAAGGTTGACGATGCCTTTTTCCCGTTTTTTAAAGATGGAAAACAAAAGTACCGCTGGAAAATGGAAGAGAAGAGTCGTTTCGTCAGCATTCATAATGAAACTGGTTTTGATATTGTGAAACTGGAGTACAAGGGTAAATACCTGTCGTGGGACAAGACCAGGTTTACCAGAGAATAGTTAAACAATTCCCTGATTCGCAATGCATCGCAACATGTTTTCAGCTTAGAGATGAACGGTGCTTTTCCGGAATCAGCAACGATCGATGAAGGCAGAATCATTCAGGTGCTAGATAACCTGCTCAGTAACTCAGTAAAGTATTCTCCTAAAGGCGGGGTAGTTAAGCTTGTGGCAGCAGCAAAGCCAGACAAACTGGAAATTTCCATCACCGATCAAGGCGTCGGCATGAGTGAGAATCAACTGGCTCAGATTTTTGACAAATTTTACCGTGCGAACGCCAAGGACAAAGCGGTGCAGGGCCTGGGCCTGGGGATGAGCGTCGTCAAGGAAATCATAGAGGCTCATGAAGGAGATATCACAATAAAAAGTACCCTGGGGGAAGGAACCCAAGTGCTTTTCACCGTACCGCATCTGTAGCAACAAGGTTCGCAGAAACGGCAAAGCTTGCCGACACTGAATCCTTGCCAACATTAAAGACTCCGGTGACATTTGTGCCATGATGACGCTCCCTCATTTATAGCACAGTGAATTCGGCTGCAGAGTGCTTCCTCCTGGCGACGTCAGCCTTGCAAACCCACCATTGATTTTTTCTCACAAATAAACTAGCATCAGGCCGCTTCTACTAAAACCACTCAAAACTAAGGAGTCTCGCAGATGCATACCCTAAAATTGTCGCTCTTCATTCTGTTCTTTGCACTCTCCACCTTAACGGGCACTTCAGCTCTCGCCGCCAAAGGCAAAGACCCGACAGCGAACTGGAAACCCAAGTTCGATCCGAGCGGCGCACAATACACCTACCTGTTGTCATGCGTTGGACATCCAGCGATCGAAGGTGTCGGAGTTGGCTACCGTATCCGTGACAAGGTCTGGGAGAAAAGTGATGGTCGCCTCTTTGTAGACTTCCGCCCACTTTCACAGTTGGGTGGCGAAAAGGACGTCATTCGCAAACTGCAGATGGGAGCCGTTCACGGCATGATGAGCTCTTCCGTTGCTGCGGCCAATGTTTCGGACACACTCGGCATCGTAAATCTTCCCTATGTTGTTGACACCTTTGAGAAGCTGGACCATTTCCGGGGAACGCCGAAACTCTGGCAACCCTTTCAGGATGCCGCGCTAGAACAAAACATCGTCGTCACAGATGTCACTGGCTATGGCTCATATGGCTGGGCAACAAATTCCCCCGTCAAGAACATTGAAGAGGCAAAATCGATCAACTTCCGAATCGCCCAGGCTCCGGTCAACATTGACTTCTACAAAGCCTGGGGGCTCAAATTCACCGTAATGCCTTGGCCGGATGTCCCTCAAGCATTACAGACGGGTGTCATTACCGGCCTTGACCACACGCCTATTGTTTGCAACATCAGTGGCAAATTCAATGTAGCGAAGAATTACACCCAGCTCGACTATGCACAGGGCCTTTATATTCACCTCACCAACACACGCTGGCTGAACAAGCTCCCGCAAGACCTTCGCCAGATCCTCCTCGATACAATTAAGGAGGAAAGTTCTGTTGCTCGCTCTCTGACTCAAAAGCAACAGGCGGAACAGATTGAAGCTGCCAAGGCTAGCGGTGTCTCCTTCTATTCACTCTCTTTGGAAGACAGGGCTCAGCTCATCGAAAAGGCCAAGCCGATGTACGAAAAATGGGGAGAGAAAATTGGCGCTGAATATTTTAAAGAGGTGCGTGATGAACTGGCTAAACAATAAGGCGGGAAAACATGCTTTAGCACGCTATCTCTGGGATATGGCTCTTTGAGCCGACCTTGGACTTTCCAACTTCATCATGAGAGCAACAGAACTTACTCTGTTGCTCTTTTTTATTTTGAAAGGCTAAAGGCAAAACCGGCGGTTCGCGTACCGCCAGACTGTATAATTATGGTGACACAATGGTACTAAAATTGTGTCACCATAATTATACTTCCGCAAAAATGCCTTCTCCTTGCGGAGGGCAATGTCTTTGCCAAGCGGCGGATACGTTTACTGCTCTGATTGAATCCCTGAAGCAGTAAACTGTTCTCCAGGAACCGGGCCTCTTGTGAGGCCCTTACTCTTGCAGTGTTTTCGTTTGCACTGACTGGTTGGTTATTGAGGAATTAAACAACAATGCCTGCAAAGACACAAGAGTGTCAGCTAAGCTGAACAGAAGAGGACCTCAAGCAATGGTTCAGGGACTGTCCCAGGTTTTAAGCACGCACCACAACACCCCTAAAGCCGGGGACAGTCCCATGGGGTGCTGGGACAGTCCCCATCACAGTGGTGAATGGTTCAGATGACTGGACTCCAGAGTTCTTGTAGAGAATCAGTCAATAACCAGGGGGCTGCGGCAACAGGGGTGGAGGACCAGGCAACCTCACGCAAAACCACAAGCTAAGAACATAAAACGGATGGATTATGCCGCAACCAGAATCGGCCAGAGC
>JAAXQF010000098.1 GCA_012974435.1 Desulfuromonadales bacterium
GCTCAAAAAGGCTTATCAGAAAGGTAATATTTCAGCAGCTCTTGCTCTCGGCATGATGCATCTAACAGGCGTCGAGGCCTCTATGGATGTTCAACTTGGGGTCAAGTGTCTGAGGTTCGCTGCCGAAAATGGTTCACCATGTGCTTGTTTTCATCTTGGGCTCTTGTATGCGCGAGGTCACGGAGTGAAAAAAAATAAGTCAGAATCTGCACGGTTGATTCTCATGGCTGCTGAAGGTGGGCATGAAGAGGCTCAGCGTGCAATCGGTATGATGTAAATGGTTGGTGATGGGGTACGTAAGGAGGGAAGGCCGCTGCGTACTGGCTCGGAATGGCTGGGATGTTGGATGACTGAGTTTGTTGCAACATCTTAGCGATTGGCGATGACTCGAATGCCAAAGATTGTCAATAAATGGAAATTACTCCTTTCTGCCCATTGGCAGACCTACATTATATCATTCTCTAATAATAGGATAGATAACGAAAATGAAAAAAACTAACGATTATCGTAAGAAGAAAAAAAGCGGTTCACGTAATGCAATGGAACAGTTCAGGAGTGCCGCTGAGCATGGTAATGCTGAATCAATGTACGAATTAAGCTCTGTGTTATTGCAAGGTGAAATTGTCAAACGTGACCCCGTTGAGGCTATACACTGGCTCGAGAAATCGGCCTCTCTTGGGTGCCCTTTGGCACTTGTGACTCTCGGGATGTTTTATCTGGAAGGCTCAGATTGCTGCACACAGGATATGGATAAGGGCTTGTCGATGCTCGAAGAAGCTCACCAGAAAGGTGCTGTTGAGGCCTCGCTTTTACTCGGAATTATGTACCTTGGCGGGTTCAATGTTTGCCAAAATAATTATCTGGCTATCAAGTATTTGAAAGTCGCAGCGGAACATGGAGACTCTAATGCGCGTTGCCACTTAGAGAGGTTGGGGGTAGCAGGCTACAAGTAGAGTCCGCATTCCCACGCAGCGTCGTTCTGGTTCGAAAGCCTTAACAAGACAGTAAACAGCCCCGCCCAGAGGGCAGGGCCTTGATTACCCCCCTAGAAGGGGGCTTGCTCTTCGAATGACGTATTACTGTACATTTGCAACTCTCTCAGAAAAACCAAAGCCAACCAAACCGTTTGCATTCTTCAGTATCATTGGCTGTGCTCGCCACAGAAAATTCTTCAGGCAAAGCCTAAGGACTCTGACCCCGCCCAAAGGACGGGGATTTATAGACCGCATTAAAATGAACCTTTAACTCACTTATTATAAACGAAGCCAACCAGCATTAACCAACTTACCAGGAGAGTGAAAATGGATAAAATTATTACAGGTTTTAAAGAGCTAGTAGAAGAGGCAGGTTTTTCTGTCTGTCTTCGTCATGAGCCCGAAGAATGGCTTCTTGATTTCCTTGTCTATTCGGAGCATGAAGATTTTAACAAAACATTGATACATGCCTTCGCTGAGAAGGAATCGAACTATTGGCAGGTCGACTGCACCGCCTATGTCTTCTCCACCATCGATAAAGAAGGCGAGGCGATTTATCAGTCTTCAGGGATTGGTGAATGTCTGGACATTAAAGACGTTCCGGCTCAGCTTTTTAAAGAGGTTAGCGAGGTTTTGGCTTTGGTTCGCGAAGCTGTTGAGCGAGGTGAGATCGAGACATCGCAAAAGCACTCTGAAGCCTTCAGAATTGAAAGCGATTGTATTGGTGCGAGTTGTTTTGGAAAAGACCTGACTATTTCCATCAACCCCGAATTTATGAAGCTTACCGCATACCCCGAAGAAGAGATTCTGGAGGCGGTCTTTGACTCGCTGAAAGAGATGGACATGGATGACGTTGAGTATGCTTTTAAGGATCAGGATGTTAGCGAGTGTGCTGAACAGATCTCTTGTCGCGTTCGGGATTCGTACTCTGGTTATTGTGTAAGCCCTACAGCGTGCGACTGTGGGGGAAACAACGAATGGTGTAATCAGTGTTTTGGTGTTGGTGTGTATGGAAATATCGACGAAGACCCATTGCTTGTTGTAGTAGAGGAACGACACCAACCTAAATTAAAGAAACTGGTCTCGGAAGAGGAAAGATCGGAGCATCATTCACTTAACACATAAGACCCTCGCAAGCGGACTGTTCTTATAAACCACTATAAACAGTAAACTCGCAAAGCCCCAGATCCCTTAGGAGTCTGGGGTTGTTCCTTATGTCAGCTTTTAGAAAGAATCTAGCATTTCGACGTAGGCCCAACTTTCAGAGAAGGTTGAGCCTTGCTATGCCAGGGAATGCTCCAAGGCTGGGATTAGCTTTACCATTATTGGCTATCAAAAGAGTTTCTACTATTGATATGCATGTCTCTCACTATACACCTATCAATAGAATATTAATTGAGGTTTGTTGGGCCTGCTTTCAACGCCCACAAACTCGTAACTTCTGGTATTGTTCACCAAGGGGGGAATATTAAAGTGATTCATTCGCTTCGCGAAACCTCCCATGGGAGCCAAACCAATGGAGTTGTTGCATATTGGATGGCTTCTTTTTGTGTTTTGCGACCTAAAAATAAAAAAAGGAGAACAACATGGACAAGGCAAAAAAGTGGTCGAAGGTTACCGGTTGTGTGTTTGCTTTATTGCTGGTGGCTTACTGCGTTTACGCGGTCACTCAATCCAGTCATTTTGACGGTCTCCAACCCAATGCATCTGCCCCAAAGAACGGCGTGCTTGTTTCTACAACGGCAGATCTAATGGATCAGATGCTCGAAAAGTGGCTTCCGAACGATATTTTGCTGCCAAGAGTCGTTATCGACGATGTCCCTAACTGGCAACTCGGAAATCTGGATATAATTAGACACAACGCGCGCGTCTTGCGCGACGACCTCTCTCGTATGAGGACGACTGACCAGATCGACGCTGACCTCGAAGAAAGCTTCAAGCTCTTTGCGAACGACGAGTTTAAGTGGATTGTCCCTTCGGCAGAAGGTAAATTCTCTGACGGAGTATCATCTCTTCGGAGTTACGGCAAACGGCTTGAAAGTGGCGAAGCAAAGTTCTACCCACGCGCTGACAACCTGTTGCAGTTGATCGAACAATACATCTCCGCTCTCGGCGGGATTAATACCCGGTTGATTAATGCCAAAGGTGGACCGTCTCTGTCATATGAAACTGAAGGTGACAGCTCGACATCAAGGGAGTCTATGGTCGACACCCAGGTATCATGGTTTAAAATTGACGATAATCTGTTCTATGCAAGAGGAGCTGCTTACGCCCTATTGCACTCGATGAAGGCCGTCAGGGTTGATTTCGAAGACGTCCTCGAGGACAAGAACAGCATGGAACTCGTCAATAAGATTATTGAGATTCTGGAGCGTTGCGATCTGTCACCAATGATCGTATTTAATGCGGACTATGACAGCATTTTTGCAAACCATAGCACCTCTATGGCAGCGTTACTGCAAGACGTCCGGGCAAAGATGACATCACTAAGCCGTGCCCTCAGGGACGGCTGACCCAGCCTACTGGCTACAAAAAACCCCGTTTGTGTATTTTTGCGCACTCGGGTTTTTTGTTGCTTTTGTCAATTTGCGCCAAAACCCTCGCTTTAGCCACGGAGATATATGCGTGAAAAATTGCATCGTCAGATTTGGTTGTTAACCAATAGCTGAATCTGTCTCATTTTGAGTGACACTAAAATAGGTAAAGGTTGGCTTAGTCAATTTAACCCCAGCAAATAGAAAGAAGCGGGATTGTTTTTGAGTAGTCCTCAGGAGTAGGGCGGTTGTTACTTCGGATACTCCCACTGCCCATTGTGAGGATTGTACTCTATGGCCGCATCTGGTTCTTCGTAGCTCCAGTTTTTCTGGTGAGGATTGTACTGCAATTGCGAATCGGGGTTGGTTGTCTCCCATTCACCTGAGTGGGGGTTATGCTTTTGCTGGGAGCCTGGTGAGGCCATATCCCAATCCCCACTGTGAGGGTTGTATTGTGGTGAGGCATCAGGTGCAGCATATTCCCACGAGCTGTCGTGTGGGTTGTATTGCAATTCTGCGTCAGGGGTAACTGTTTCCCATTCCCCTGTATGGGAGTTGTATTTCTGCTCTGCAACGGCTAAATCAGCGTTGAATGTCAAACACCCCAAAAGCATGCAGAGCGTAGGTATTAAAAATATCTTCATAGCAACTCACCCTGATCATTTAGATGTTTTTGGATACTCATTCACCACGGTAATTATACCATTCTGGTGCTCATCCAAAGAGCACTGCATAATGTTTTGAACTGTCATCGCCGCAAGGCAATCAGGTTGAACGTGCGCCGCCACACGTAAGAACGCAGGATTGAGATCACTGTAAAAATACAAGTGATCTGAAAACCTTGGCTAGCTGTAACGCCAAAGCCATAAAGGGGGAGGACCCAGGTTGTTAAAAGCCAGGAGAGGGCAAACCCTGAGGCCGTATTTAAAATTGTTTCCATGAATGATTCCCATTGAGATTGCATAAACACCTTCCTTATTTTTTCTGCTGCTTGTTGGAAATCTTTGAGTCTTAGTATGTATAGTGTGTGTGACAATATATGTCGCATGCATGATTGATTTTTTAGTCGCGTCCCGGATTCGATTTGATGAATCAAGTTTGTAAGAGTAGTTTTAGTCAGTTATATTCAATCAGGCAGACACGTTTTTGCCGTTTTTTATGAGTCGAAATGGAGGGTGTTGCGCTTTTAAGCGTGGTGCTTTTTTGGGGGGGGACGTTATGAGGATTGCAGGGGGAAATCGTTTTCGGAGCTGAAGCCGTCTTGGCCGCGTTATGTGGTTGGCCGGTTTTTTTTGTTAGGGACTGTTCCCGCACGGGAGCTGTCCCAGGTTTTAGTGTTCAGGGGTAAGTGCATAACTCCCATCGATCTCATTAAAAGGTGCCTGTCCCCTGAACCTTATATGAGCCTGACACCAGTAAAAGTTGAAGGGAATAGGTCACATGGCCGTTGGTAACATGAGAAAGATGTCAACTCACGTGGATGATCAGGTGCAGTATGTCCTCAACCTGTCAGAAGATGTGAATATGAATGACCTGATTGGTCAGGAGATTCACCTTGAGTGGCGAGGAGTAATTCATTGCTCCAAGTGTTCTAAAGTCACAAAAAAATCGTTTGGCCAAGGTTTTTGTTATCCATGTTTTGCAACGGCACCTGAAGCGGCTGAATGTATTATTCGCCCTGAACTCTGTCGTGCGCACCTCGGCGAGGGTAGAGACCTTGAGTGGGAGGAGAAACACCATAACCAACCTCATATCGTGTATCTGGCGGCTTCTAGTGCTGTAAAGGTTGGCGTCACGCGCATTGATCAGGTTCCAACCCGCTGGATAGATCAAGGTGCAAGTGCTGCCATACGACTAGCTGAAACTCCCAATCGTTATGAATCAGGTCGGATCGAAGTGGCATTGAAGGAGTTCTTTACCGACAAAACTCATTGGCAAAAAATGCTGCGCAACGACATTGACGAGAGCATAGATTTGGTTGATGAAAAATGGTCTCTGGAAGAGCACTTACCCGCCGACATCTTGGCTTTGTTTTCCGAGAATGATGAAATAACCCAATTGAATTATCCTGTGTTGGAGTATCCCGAAAAGGTAAAAAGCCTCAGTTTCGATAAGTCACCAATTGTTAGCGGTAAGCTCGTTGGTATTAAAGGGCAATATCTGCTTTTTGCAGGTGGAGAGGTGATAAACATACGAAGGCATACAGGATATTATGTTGAAATTATGTAATGCAACTTGTTAGCTATTACGGACGGTATTATTACAGTCAACGGGG
>JAAXQF010000423.1 GCA_012974435.1 Desulfuromonadales bacterium
GTATTCGATAAGAGGGGGCTATCTGAGTACTTTGCTGCTGAAGCCTTGAGCCGTGTTATTGCACCGGTTTTATGGGATAGGGTAGAGCCATGATTGATTCAATTAATGTTTGGGATACTGATACAGTTTTAAGGCCTGTAGCAACATTCTTTGGTGCGAAGGTTGGTGAGCTTGAAGATCTGGGCCCAGAGAGCGTCGCATGCTGTGGAATTTTTTGCGACCACTTTAGTGAAGGTGAACCTGGTGCTCGTTTCTTAGCTAGACAGTTCCGTTATTGTAGCTCTGACCCTTGGTTCCAGAATAGTTTGGGTTTTAATGCTGAACATTTGATAGATGTTGGAGACCTGAACGTCTATCCGCTTGAACCTGAGCGCTTATCCTCAACTTTGCGTGAACAGGTAGCACGATTAGTCCGCACACGAGCCAGTATTCTATTTGCCAATCCAGACTTCAGTCTTACTCCTGCTTTGATTGCGGGCATTCTTGAAGCCAAGAGCGATAAACAAATATCGGTCATTAGAGTTTCTCAACGCAAAGATTTAGAGGCGGTGCAAGATACTTCTAGCTTAATTGGTAGAAGATCCCAGACTGGAACGCGGCTTTCACAACTATTGGGTGATCGACCTGACAGTTTGATTTGGGTGCAGAAATGCGAAGACCTGACAGATGAGCATTATGAAATGCTTAAAGGTGGCACGTGTTTCTTGAGTGTGGACGCCGATATTCTTGGTCCGGCTTACGGGGTGACATCTGCATATAGCGGTGCTAAGTCACAACGCATACAGGACGTAATAGCTTTCATACAGTCACTAAAGCAACTGCCTATCATTGCTGCTGAATTTACGGGGCATAGGCCAGGTTTTGAACTACGAGACCGAGCCGTCACAAATCACAGTCTTTCAATATTTTCAGCGCTTGCAGAACTTCTTAAACAAGGAGAAAGAAATTGAGTCTAAGAACGGGTCCTCTACCCCGTATGGCGGGTGACTTAACTTTCATGCGTTCGCATCGCGGAGCGTTGACAGAACTCAATGACAAAAGTTTGGCGATAATTGGGATCCCGATGGAAGACAACGTAGGTCTTTCGTCGGGATCTCGAATGTCTCCTCAAGCCTTGCGGGAAACGTCAGTATACTTTGGTTGGCAAGCAAATCCTCAATTTAGTCATCCTGTTGATGTCGACGCGAGAAAGCAAATTGATACGTCCTCTATTCACGACCGTATGGTCGATTTAGGTGATATCCCAGTTGAGGGTTTGAGCAGGTCAGTTGCAGATAATCTTGTTTCTGACGTACTCAATGCAGTTCGCCAACGGGGTGCTTCGACTATCGCATTGTCCGGCGATCAACGTTCTGTACGCACAGTTCTTGAAACTCAGTCGAATTCTGAAAAATTAAGCTTCATTCAGATTGGCGGTCATACTCCGACATCTTTATCACAAGAAACTCTTTCGGATAGGTCTGAGGTCGGCGGCTTAATCGGTAACGGTACGTTATTAGCGAAAAACACTGCTTTTCTGGCGCCGCTAAGTACGTCTTCATCTGAGTTTTTGACGCCGTATAGAGGGCAGGGTGGTCAAGTTATTTCAGCAAAACAGTTGTCCAATATTTCAATGCCTGAATTTAGAGAGTTTCGCCTCGCACTTGCTGAAAATACTGATTCCTTAGTCGTTAATCTTGACCTGAGTGCATTCGCATCTCCCCTTCATGGCATGTCATCAAAGCGTCGGTTTAATGGTGTGTCGGTATCTTCTTTACAGTCAATAATGACAGAAATAGGTCAATCGCCTGTGTCAACATTGATTGTTACTGGAATGAACCCGACGGTCGATGGAATGAGTGTTGTCAAAACTGGCCAGCGTTTGCTGGTAACAGTTCTTCTTGGATATATCTATGGGCGTCTCGGATTGTCGACGTCGTTGAAACGTGAGGAATATTAAAATGAAATCTGGTGAATGTGCCATTGATCTTGGCTTGAAATCGCCTTCGTCGACATTGTTTGGTTCTAAATATGCAAACGTCGATGAAATCACTAAAGATGTTGTCGGTGTGGTTGGGATGCCTACGGATTGGACACATTCGAGCCGTATTGGAGCTCGCCATGGTCCAGAAGCACTTCGACGTGCGACGACTAGATTGGTTGAAGAATATCTTCCTTCTCATGATGATACATTTTTTGACGCAACACATGGGGGGGAATGGGTTAGAAACAATGCCCCTTGGATACTTGATTGTGGCGATGCAGATATTGACCCAGTTTCTGTTGAGCGGACAATTGAGGCAATCGCAAGCATGACAGAAAGTGTACGTTTGGCTGGGGGGATCCCCCTTGCCTTAGGAGGCGATCACTTTAATAGTTATCCGGCATGTTTGGGATATTCTCGTGCATTAAGCAAAATTGATCCTGCACATAAAATTGGTTACATCCAAATTGATGGTCATTTGGATTTTTCTGACCGTCTTGGTGCATGGGGACATTTTAATCACGCTACAAATGGTCGTCGAATTTCAGAACTCCCAAATATTGTCAAAGAGAACATGGTATTTATTGGCATTACCGGTTGGGTATCTGGCGGCGAGCTGGAGCTTATCGAGAGCATGGGCGGAAAGGTTTTTTCTTCCGGGGATGTGCACAGATTAGGCGCGAAAGAAGTTGGAAGGTTGGCTCTTGAGCATGCCACAAAGAATAGCGATAGCTTATATCTGACCATGGACATTGATGCAATGGATGCAGGATACCTTCCAGGAACTGGGTCAATTGTTCACAGTGGTATAACACCTAAACACTATTGCGATATTCTCGATGTTATTGCCAAACATCCAATCGGAGGTATGGATATTGCGGAAGTAGCTCCTACATTGGATCCGTCAGGACGCACAGAAGCTATATCAGCCCATCTTTTGTATTCTGTTTTGCGTGAAAAAATGTTGAGGCCCGCATAATGATATTTGAAGGAGTTGTAGAGTTAGGTGGTCTTTATAAGGAAGGACAGCCTTTACCACTTCCCTCTAGACCTTGGTTGGTAGACCAAAGCGCTGTTAAACCCTATGAGGGTTTGGCAGATGGAGATATTCATAGTTTCACTGACTTGCCAGATATGACTCAATGGTCATTGGGGGACACTCCATCTGTACAAACATCACGTATAAATTGGATTGTTCTTAGGACTGATACATCTCGTTTCTTCATCTCAGACCGTGTTTTGCTTGTTCATGTTAGTTGGTTAGATTTGGTCGAGTCTGGATATGTAAATGGACGAGATATTGTTATCGACGGGCAGGAATATACATGCAGGCTTTTGGATGGCGGTTTCGAGTTCTTAAATCCAGAAGATGGGTATCTCGGCGCATCTAACCTTGAAAATGAATGGGACAAAATAGTCTGTAATACAAGTGAAATACTTGGGTTGCCTACACCAACGCCACTTGATTTGGGCCCTAATATTGATGAGTCAGTTCGCTTGGGGGAACACAACCAACTTTGGAATTGGGTTGGTGTGAATACGTGGACAATGAAACCTTACGCAGGGCGAAGTGCTGCGCGGTGTTGTCGTGGCTTTGCAGCAGCAAATTTTTTCTATCTTAATACATTTGACCACAGGCATGAAGATATTGGGTGGCGACCTGTCTTGGAGCAACGTTTAGTAAAGGGGAATGCGATATGAAACTAAATTATATAGCTGGGAATTGGGTTCAAGGCGTTGATAGCATTAAAAATGTGAACCCCTCAGATACAAATGACATTATTGATGAATACTCGTTTGCTACTCCAGAACAGGCGCAAATGGCAATTGAAGCTGCGGCTGATGCCGCACCTGAATGGTCACAGTCTTCTCCTCTTCAACGTTTCGACGTGTTAGATGCTATCGGAACAGAGATTATGGCAAGGAAGAATGAGTTAGGCGACCTTCTCGCCAGAGAGGAAGGTAAGACCCTAAACGAGGCAGTGGCTGAGGTTAACCGTGCAGGGTATCTATTTAAATTATTTGCGACAGAAGCATTTCGTTCAGATAGTGAGGGATATTCGTCGATCCGAAGTGGAGTGAACCTTGCTGTCAAAAGAGAGCCATTAGGAGTAATTGGTGTCATTACTCCATGGAATTTCCCAGTGGCTATACCGGCATGGAAAATTGCACCTGCCTTGGCTTATGGGAACACTGTCGTCTTTAAGCCTGCTGAACTCGTCCCTGGTTCAGCTTGGGCCTTGGCTGAGATTATTTCGCGCTCAGGTCTACCTGAAGGTGTATTTAATTTGGTGATGGGAACCGGTAGTGTCGTTGGGCAGGCTTTAGTTGATTCTCCACTTGTCGAGGGAATTACTTTTACGGGTTCCACCCCAGTAGGCAAAAAAATTGGAGCACGGGTTTTCGAACGCGGTGGAAAAATCCAGCTTGAAATGGGAGGTAAAAACCCTCTTGTAATCAGTAACGACGCAGATCTGGATTTGGCAGTTAACTGTGCGATTCAAGGGTCGTTTCATTCAACTGGTCAAAGATGTACAGCGTCTTCTAGATTGATCGTCGAAGATTCCATTCATGACAAGTTTGTGGAAAAAATGATCGACTCAATGGGACGTTTGCGTATTGGCGATGCCCGTGACGCCAATACTCATATTGGCCCAGTCGCAAGTGCTGCACAGTTAGAAATTAATAAAAAATATTTGGAAATTGGTGAGAAGGAAGGAGCTAGAAAACTCATTGGTGGCGAGTTCTTGAAATTGGATAAATCCGGATACTATTTGTCCCCAGCTTTATTTGGGGAGACTTCAAATTCAATGCGCATAAACCAGGAAGAAATTTTTGGCCCAATAGCCTCCATTATTCGAGTATCCAATTTTGATGAAGCTATTCAGGTGGCTAATGATATTGATGTCGGGTTGTCTGCGGGTTTAATCACATGCGATTACCAGAAAATTGAAGAATTTACCAGCAGAGTCCAAGCCGGAATGGTGCAAATAAATTTACCTACGGCAGGTATGGATTTTCACGCTCCTTTCACAGGGCGTAAAGGGTCTTCATTCGGACCTCCTGAAAAAGGGAGTTATTGTCGGGAATTTTTCACCCAGGCAAAAGTTGTTCATCAAGGGGCAATGCCTCAAATCAATAAAGGCATGCGTGATGCAAAATAAGAATGAGAAAAGTAGTGCCCCTTTGTCGGGGGTGCGAGTGTTGGATTTAACTAATGTTTTAGCAGGTCCATTCTGTTGTCATCAGTTGGCACATATGGGAGCCGAAGTAATCAAAGTGGAGATGCCCAACAGTGGTGATCTGGCCCGTCAGCTGGGTGCTGATCCGGAGCTGAACCAACAGAAGATGGGTATCTCCTTCCTGGCACAAAACGCCGGTAAAAAGTCCATCACTCTAAATCTCAAACATGAGAGTGGCAAAGCGATTCTACGGCAGTTGGTGAAAACGGCAGATGTGTTGGTGGAGAACTTCCGGCCGGGCGTCATGGATCGCCTCGGCCTGGGTTACGAACAGCTGAAAGAGGAAAACCCCAAGCTTATCTACTGTGGCATCTCGGGGTACGGCGCCGATGGCCCTATGAAGAAGATGCCGGCCTATGATCAGATTATTCAGGGCATGTCGGGTGTGATGAGTATTACTGGCGCACCGGAAAACGCTCCGTACCGGGTGGGTTTTCCCATCGCTGATACCATTGGTGGGATGACTGCAGCCTTTGCCGTCGTTTCGGCGATCGCAGGGCGTGGGGAGTCAGGGAATGGCTGCTTTATCGACGTTTCAATGCTCGAGTCC
>JAAXQF010000315.1 GCA_012974435.1 Desulfuromonadales bacterium
GCTTTTGGGTCGCCAGCCAATCCGCAACTGTCTTTTCGAACTCCTTGGCGGTCATGCCGGAATGGGTCGCCATCGCCATCTCGAGGATGCCTTTTTCCCCCGCCGCGCCGACGGTTTTCATATCGCCTGCCAACAGCGCCTTAAAAGGCTGCTTGGTCTTCCACTCCGGGTGCTGAGGGGCGAGCTCTTTGACGCGGTCAAAGATGAAAAGCACCTGGGTATACATGGGATATTCCACCCATAGAGTGCCGTCGTTGTCGAAGGCGGCGATGCGCTCGGCGGGTGCGACGTAATCCGTGCCCCCTTCATCGGTGACGGCGCTGACAAACTCGATGATCGCTTGTTTGGTTGGACCGTCGTTCCATGAGGGGAGAGGTTCTTGTGCTAAGGCGCTCACGCATGCGAACAAAACCAGCAGAAATATTGACAGGGGATAGAGGTAAATGCGCGTAAGGATTTTCATGGCTTTTCCTTTGCCGCAAAAAAGTTATTTGCTTTCTGTCCTGATTGAGATCGAGGCAAAAAGCACTTATATCTTGTAAGGCTACCATTCTAGCAGTCGTTTGCAATCTGCCCTGAACGAATGTGACCATATTGGTCATACATGCAGCGGCGTGAACGCTTAGCCTTTCATTGGGTTGGACATAAACAGTAAAACGGGCGCCCCTTTTGGGACGCCCGGTGCTCTTTTGGCAAATACAAACAACTCTGTCCCCGTCCAGAGGTGACTCTTTAGGGTGTTCGTCTGTCTAGCAGCCAGCTCATTGGTAGGTCGACAGGCTGCTAGAAGGAGGTAAACAAACGCGTTCCGAGTATCACGGCGTCGTCGTTTTGAGTCACGCCGGAATCGATCCACTGCACGTCAAACGACAGCTGAGCCCAGGGTGTCACAGCGAGGTTGTAAAACGCCTCGAAGCCCACCTCATCCTCGAGAAGATTGCCGGGCTGATTGTCCAGGTCGTTGGATTCCTTCAGCCAGTAAGCCCCGAGCCCCAGGCGATCATACGGTCGACCCGGAACAATTCCCCGTCCGCTGATGCCGCCGCTGGCATAGATGTTCCATGCATTGCGGTCTTCCGGTGTGTACGAGAACCGTCCGAACAGGCCGAGGCCTGGCTCCTGGACGTCAAAAGCGGCCGTTTTGATCGAATTTTCTTTGACTTCTGATGATGGTTTCCAAAGATACTGCTCGACATTGAGGGCGACAATCCAGTTATCGGGCTTGGTTTCAGTCTCCTCTCCCTCAGCGAGCTCGGGAAGCAGCCGGGGGTTGTCAAACGCAATGGGGTCCACGCTCGTATAGAGGTATGTGGCACGCAGCACTCCGCCAAGATCATTACCAAGTTTCCAGGAGTAGTCGACTTCGGTGCCGGCGCCGACACTGTCTGTGTCCCACACCCCACCGTAATCGTTCGGCTGAGTCTCAGGGGTCCAGATTGCCGGGTTGATCGATAAGTTATCGGTGACTTGCCAGGCGCCCACCAATCCGTAGGTCGAGAAGTAGAGAAATCCGCCGAAGAGCGGGTCGTTGACCATTGAAAGGTTCATGAACTGGTTGTGGATGTCGTTGGTGAATCGGTTTTTGTCGAGGAAGTTCACGGCGTTGATACGACCCGCGATAACAACCAAGTCTTTGGAAAGAGCCTGCGTCAAGTAATACTCCATCAGCTGCGTATCGGGGAACACTCCTGACGGGTAAATCGAGGAGAAGTTCGCTGGCGAGATGCTGCCAGACTCCAGCGGATCGTCACTGGCATAGCCCGACTGGGCAGTGAAACCAAAGAGGCCGCCCGACCAGAGGCCCAGTTTTCCCGTGTCCAGAAAGAGCGAGTAATCAAACAAGCCGTTGTACATACCGTCGTCGTCAACGTCATCGGGACCGCCAGAGGTGACGCCTTGATAGACCTGGGTCAACGATGCATCAAAGATGACTCCCTGGTCGTAGAGGGTTTTGCGCGCTCCCCACCAGTCTCCGGTCAGCGTGCTGCGGTTCCAGATATCGCCTGAATAGTCAGAGATAGGGGTCAAGTCGGGCGCAACCTTGGTTAACGAGATCAGTTCCTTGCTTGATTTTGCAGTGTCCCCAGATTGCTTCGCGGCAATCGCCGGAGCACAAAAAACAGTGATACAGATGGCGAGGATCAGTCCAGAGACGAATCTTTGCCGGGTGTTCATCTGTTTAGTAGCTTCGAGCTTCATAATAAATACCTCATATAACAAATAGAAGAAAGTGATGGGTCAGCCGATCTCGACCGTACCATCCTCATGAATTTTGACCGGGTCTCCGGTATTGACCGCATCCAGAAACTCCTGACCCAGCAGGTCGATCGCAACGATGCGCTTTTCCATCCAGATGTCCGCCATCAACAGGCCACCGATCGCCAGCGAGTCGACGTGATTGGCGAACAGCATTGCTTTGGGTGCCAGACCCAGCTTGGCAACGCCCATCAGCACGAAGCCGCCGGTCGTGGAACCAATGGTCTGGGGAATGCAAAGAATAGCCCCGCCAATATCTTTTCCGTAGAGATCCTTATTGTCGCCGTCAGAGCAGACAGCCTTATCAGTCACACCGCCGAACATAACGGTTTTGTAGGTTGACAGGGTGTTGAGTCCGATATGTGAGACCATCGCTGGGCCTTCAAGTTTGCCAGACAGAATAGGTCTTCCTTTGAATGTTTTTTTAGCCATTTTATTTTCCTCCAGGGTTTAATTGTTTGTTAACCGCTAATCATTTCTTTGCCGTCAAGTTTCCTAAGCATCTGCTGGGATTTCTCCGGTCAGGATGATCTCCAGTAATGGGCCGTCATCGAAAAAGCGCGAATTGGTGTACTCACGGGTTTTGTTCGAGTTGGTCACACAGAACTCAGTCGCAGTGATGTCCGGAATACCGCAGAAGGTCAGTGGACAAGTGTTGGTGAAAGTGATTCCCGCGCGCTTCATATCGCGGACCATTTCACTGTACTCATCCTCGAAATGATTGAATACCAGCGGCGAACAGAACAGGTGAAGCGGAATGGCTATCTTCTTCTGACCACGATTGGCCAGCTCGTGGAGAACCTTCATGCCCCAATCGTAAAGCTGATGGAAGGTGTTGTGCGGACAGCCGACAAATGCTCTGGTGGGCTTGGCGTCTTTCTTGGTCCAAAGGTTCGGATAGTCCTTGCGAACCCGCTCGACCTCAGCATCGTCAATAACGTAAGTCTGGTAGCCTTCGGCCAGCAGCTTGCGTCCCTGGTCAATTGCATCGGGCGTGATGTTCTCAACATGGTAGAGCCCGACGGCGCCGTTGGTGGCGGTCGCAGCGCCCATATCTTTGAGCTTACCCATGGAAATTCCATCAACCTGGCCAAGGTACCTTTCGATACCGGTAATGAAGGGCACGTCCTCCATTACCTTCATGCCAATGGCTCCGCCCAATACAGACCATTGCGGTTCATCTGTAGTTTTTACCTCAATCAGCCACTTGGCCTGACGTCCTTCATCGGTCATCAACCCAAAATGGGGCGCTTTGCCGAGGATGTTGCATAACATTTCGATACCGCCGGAATTGCGGTTCGAGCGACATCCCAGTACTGAGTTGGAATAGTTGACCGCCGAGGATTCGGACCAGGCGAGGTACGTCCCCTGCTTGGGCGCATTGCCTACTTCTGGCCAATAGCAGGCACAGCTCCAGTAGTTCATGTCCTTGGCACCAAGCCGCAGGTGCACCATTTCTATCTCGGTCTGCAGGTTGTAGGTCTGCTGGAGTTTATACTGGTTCTCAGCGGAGGTCTCGAGGTTGTAGAAGTCGTAAGGCCGTGGGTCTATGGTGTATTCGGCGTAGGATTTCAGGCCTGCGTCGGCACATTCGTTGAAGATGTCGATGATCGGAGCGACAGGCGTACTGCCGAACAGGAGCACCGTATGCGGGTTCCCGCCAAGTTCAACCAGCTTGTCGGCCCCGAAGGCGTTGCCGTACTGAACGACCGTCTTCATCACCTTGGCCAGCGCATCGCCTTTCTTGCCGTCCATGATGTCCTGTTCCTCTTTGGTCAGCTTCATTTTCTGATTAGCGACGGCATGATCGTGCTTGACGCCGGCTTTGGAGTGGCCGGTTCCCGTGCACATCGCACCATGCGGGTCCGACCCTATATTAAAATGCTTGTCGACTTTTTCATCACCGGTCAGAATTGTAGAAGTCTTAATACTCATGTTCATTACCTCCCTTTGAAGTGGTTTGTGTTGATGCGGTTCTCATACTTTCGCGTCTCTTTATCGGTAAGCGCTACACTCCTGTGGGAGGACGAAGGCTGGTATCAGACTTCGACCTCCCAACAATTCCGCCTGTGAAGCGAGTGTAGGCTTGATGAAAATAACCACACGTTACGCCCTTGGTAGCCACTCTGCCTTGGAAGAGCCGATGGGGCTTATAATCGGGTCCGCCCAAAATTCTGGAGTTTTCGACATCTCAATTTGAGAGCCAAGTCGTGTGAATTCACCATATCCTGTCTGCCCCGTCACAATATCTGGCTTTATCGGCTGGTGTTCCTCACCTAAACTTTCCAGATCTAGGAGCATGTTCTTATCTACCAACCCCAGGCTTAATTCAAACATGGTGGCTTGTGTAAGTGTGACGGTGACTTTGTAACTCCCGCCTTCCGTTGCACGGCGAAGTAGTGCCGCTTGAGTACCCAGCGTTGCCAGATACCCCGCCAGAAAATCGACAACAACATTGACTGCATGAGGAAAACCTGGTTGATCTGGAGTTCCGGTTTCAGTAAACAGCCCTGTTAATGCTCCAGCATTGAAATCGAATCCCATCCAGTTGGCCCATGGCCCGGTAGGCGTGTTCAATTTAATAGATGTGTAGATAAGGCCCGGACGAAAAGAGATCAGTTCCTCAGCCGAGTAGCCTTGTTTCCCAGCCAAACCTGGCCGCAAATTTTCGACAAACACATCGGCATCCTTGACCAATTCGTAAACACGGTTTCTGTTTTTGTCCACACGGGCATCAAGGTAGGCCTGGCGGAGCCCTGCATCCGACTGGAAGTAAATGAAATTTTCCTCCAGCCAACCTGGTATGTTGAGATTTAGGCAATCTGCGCCTTGAGCAGACAATTGGCGAACAACGGCTGGACCGGCCACCACGTGAACCATGCTCAATGCTCGCACACCAGAGAGAGGCCGCTCCGCAACACCAAATGGTTCAGGCTTACTATCACCAATCTTCTCTATATTGATAAGCGGAGTTCCCGCATGATGTTTATATTGCTCTGTAGCCTTATATTCCTCGGGTGTGCGAACTACACAGATCGGAACGGCGGCATCCTGTCCCGCCTTTTCCAGTTCTTCAGCATTCCACTTGCGGGTGGCTTGCTTAACCTGATCCGGCAGGATTCCGCAATCGAGCAACCCGCACAGCCTCTCTTGAATGGCGGGGTAGGCAGGTGCGAGAAGCACCCAGCGGTTGTCAGCCGTTGGGGCTAACAAAACACCCAGTGCCATTGTTTCCGGAAACATCATCGAAACTCCATTGACCAATGTGTAATCGGCCAGAATGTCTTGCCAGGGACTTTGGATGGTGTAGGCTTTTCGGAGATCGACGTGAATATCCTGACTCTCTCCAGAACGCGCTTTCCAAATAAGAGCGGAAGCGATTGCATTCGCCGCTCCAACAGCCGCCCCGGCAGCCCCAACCTTCAAAACGGTTGGACGAATGGGATC
>JAAXQF010000310.1 GCA_012974435.1 Desulfuromonadales bacterium
GACTGACCTTGCTTCGGATTTGCCATACGTTCAAGCTGACCGGGTTCAGCTTGAGCAAGTCTTTATTAACCTGATTCTCAATGCTCAGCAAGCCGGGGATTGTGTGCAGACGAACTCATGTGTACTGACGATCAAAACCGCTAAAGATGTCGAGGGCCCTGTCATTGTTTCTGTGCAGGACACCGGCCCTGGGATTGATGAAGCCTCACTGGAGCGAATTTTCGAGCCGTTCCATACGACAAAGATCGGTGGTATGGGTATGGGGCTCTCCATCAGTCGTACTATTGTCGAAGCAAACGGTGGCAGAATCTGGGCCGAAAACGCACCTGAAGGCGGCGCCCGTCTCTGTGTAACTCTGCCAACTGGAGATCAGACATGAGAGAACAGAATCCGAACGTTTTTCTTGTTGATGACGACGCTTCTGTCCGCAAAGGGCTCTCCAGGCTACTCCGCTCGGCCGGTTTTCATGTGGAGGCCTTCGCTTCCGCTCAGGAATTCATGGACCGCGAACCTTTCGATGGCAATGTGTGTCTTGTTTTGGATATACGAATGCCAGGATACAGTGGCACGGAGCTATTCAAGCAACTCTGCAAGGCGGACGACTCTTTCCCCGTTGTGTTCATCACTGGCCATGGCGACATCCCCACAGGTGTGCAGGCGATCAAAGAAGGCGCAGTCGATTTTTTAACCAAGCCGGTTGACGACGAGAAACTTCTCAGTGCCGTTCAGGATGCTCTGGCAAGGGGCGCTGTAGAGCGCGAGAGGCACATCGGTGCAACGCACACCAGACAACTGCTGCGTACCCTCACCGAACGGGAGTTCGAAGTGTTTACCTACGTGATTACCGGCATGCTCAACAAACAGATAGCCTATGACCTTGGCATCAGCGAGAAAACCGTCAAAGTACACCGTGGCCGCGTCACAGAGAAACTGGGCGTGCATTCTGTCGCTGAGCTAGTCCGCCTCGCCGAGAAGGCTGGTGTTGAGCCCGCGAACATCCCTACCTCCTGACCGTAAGACCAAGGTCCAATAGCACCCCCTTAAATTATTTGTTAGCTTAACTTCATGACTATAGATAAGAGCGCAAATGTATACATCGTTGACGACGATTGCTCTGTCCGCAGAAGTCTCGCCAGAGTGATTAGGTCTGCAAATCTTCATGCGGCGACCTTTGCAACGGCGGAAGAATTCTTCCAGAGCAATTATGAGATCGATAATAGTTGTCTTGTCGTGGATGCCAAGATGCCAGGAAGTAACGGTCTAAATATGCTCTCAAGGCTTCGCAACGAGCACATTGCGATCCCAGTCATCGTTGTTACAGCTCACGACGATTCTGAAACGAGAGCTGACGCAGAAGCTGCTGGCGCAATTGGCTTCTTCAGAAAGCCTGTCGATGCGGAGGCGCTGTTGGATGCCATCACATGGGCTTTGAGCCGGAAAGAGAAGACGAAGTTAAAAACGGACTGAATGGCAATGTTCAGACATTTCTACTGATTTAGTTGACCATTATTCATTGACGGAAACACCAAGTAAGGGAGGTTACAATGAAACAAAAAAATGACTTAAGAAGAAAGGTTGTCAAATGGGCAACCGTGGGATGTGTGCTGGCGATATTTGTGGTTTCGACCGCAACAGCACCGGCACATGCGGCTTCATCATCCAAACAGAAACCCAACATAGTAGTCATCTGGGGAGATGACGTCGGGCAAAGCAATATCAGCGCCTACACAAAGGGGATGATGGGCTATCAAACGCCCAATATCGACCGTATCGCCAATGAAGGGATGATTTTTACCGACTACTACGCCGAGCAGAGTTGCACTGCTGGTCGTGCGGCCTTCATTCTTGGCCAGAGTGTTTTTCGCAGTGGACTCAGCAAGGTGGGAATGCCTGGTGCTGACCTCGGCATAAAGCAGGAAGATCCCTCGCTTGCGACGTTGCTGAAGGCCCAAGGTTATGCCACTGGCCAATTCGGTAAGAACCATCTGGGAGACAAAGATGAACACTTGCCAACGGTCAACGGCTTTGACGAGTTCTATGGAGCCCTCTATCATCTGAACGCTTCAGAGGAGCCTGAGTTACCTGATTATCCGAAAGATCCAGAGTTCCTGAAGAAGTTTGGACCCAGGGGCGTGATCCATAGTTTTGCTTTACCAGACGGAACCCAGAAAATAGAAGACACCGGGCCACTGACTAAAAAGCGTATGGAAACAATTGATGATGATTTTGCTGCCCGAGCAGTAGAATTTATAGAGACACAGGCAAAGGCGGACAAGCCGTTCTTCGCATGGGTTAATTTCACTCATATGCATTTCCGAACCCACGTGAAACCGGAAAGCCAGGGCCAGTCCGGTCGCTGGCAAAGCCCGTACCACGACGCCATGATCGACCATGACAAGAACGTCGGTACGGTGGTCGACAAGCTCAAGGAACTCGGCATTGATGACAACACGATTGTCCTCTATAGCACCGACAACGGCCCACACATGAACACCTGGCCAGATGCTGGCATGACACCTTTCCATGGCGAGAAGAATTCCAACTGGGAAGGGGCCTACAGAGTACCCGCTATGGTTCGTTGGCCAGGTAAAATCGAGGCTGGTTCAATTTCTAACGACATCATGTCGCATATGGACTGGATGCCCACCCTGATGGCAGCCGCAGGTGATCCAGACATCAAAGAAGAGCTAAAGAAGGGGCTCAAAATTGGCGACATGGACTACAAGGTGCATCTCGATGGTTATAACTTCCTCCCTTACCTGACTGGCAAAGAAAAGACGAGTCCACGTGAGGAGTTCTTCTACTTCTCCGATGATGGCGACCTGCAAGCTCTTCGCTATGATAACTGGAAGGTCGTTTTCGCCCAGCAGAGAGCGCAGGGCACTATGTTGGTTTGGAGTGAACCCTTGGTGAATACGCGTATTCCATGGCTGTTCAACTTGAGGACTGACCCCTATGAGCGGGCAGCAACTACCTCTAATACTTACTGGGACTGGTGGATGGACCATGCTTTTCTGTTAGTACCCGCGCAGTCATATGTAAGTAAGTTCCTAGGTACTTTCGAGGAGTTCCCGCCGCGTCAGGAAGCTGCCAGTTTTACTCTTGATCAGGTTCTGGAACAACTCAAGGAGTCTCCTAGCCCCTGACCATTCAACGAGATTAAGTGTCAGCATAGAATGGCGCAAGTTTAAGCCGTCGCAGCACCATGCTTACTCCTGTGCTGAGCTTAATTACAGATTAGCAATTAAAGCGGTTTCCATAATACGGTGGACGGGTATGTGCCCGTCCACCATTTATGAATGAGCTTAAACTTTCAGGGATCACCTTACATGAAATTATTTCAAATCTTCCTTTTGCCAATGCTGATTGTCTTCCTTTTGCCGTTCTCCGGTGAGGCTGCTGGTCTCTGGCTCTATGAACAAGCTACGCCTGACATGGGGTCTGCGTCTGCTGGACGGGTCGCCTTAGCTATGGATGCTTCAACCGCCTCTGTTAACCCGGCTGGAATGACACTACTTGATCGCTCCCAGCTACTGTCTGGCATCCAGATGCTCTACGTCGAGACCGAGTTCGATACGGACTTTGCTGAATTTGGGGGTGGTGATGGTGGCAATGCTGGAGGTTGGGTGCCAGCAGCGTCATTCTCATATGTGCATAACGTTTCACCGGATCTGCGACTAGGTGTTACCATTGGATCTTTTTTCGGCTTAGGTCTCGATTATGGCAAGAGTTGGGCCGGTCGCTATTATGTTCAGGAAGCAGAGTTCCTGACTGTCGGCATCAACCCAGGGGTTGGCTACAGAATCAATGATCAATGGTCGATTGGAGCCGGATTCAGTGCGGTCAATTCTCAACTCAAGCAGAAGGTCGCGATACGCAATCTGGGGCAAGATCAGCCGGATGGTCAACTGAAACTTGAAGAAGATGATTGGGGTTTTGGTTACAATCTTGGTGTTCTCTATGAACACAATGACAGGACACGTCTTGGGTTGACTTATCGCTCTGAAATCGACTTCGAGTACAAGGACGCGGCAAGCCTGAAAGGGGTGCTACCTCCTTTAGATGGCATTGCCAGTACCATGGGCTTGAGCGGAAGCAATGTGTCTCTGGAGATGAACCTGCCGCAGGCTGTCATGTTCAGCGCCTATCATAAAGTTACGGATCAGTTGGCATTGCTGGGGAATGTCGGCTGGCAAGAATGGAGTGCATTCGGTGAAACGGCTATCTCGTTGTCGTCAACAACAACTACGGAGTTGACTCAGGACCGCAACTTCGATGACACATGGCACTTCGCCCTTGGTTTTCAGTATGAGATTGATGATCCCTGGTTGCTGTCTGTTGGCATCGCCTATGATGAATCACCGGTCAGTGACAGCGACAGGACGCCTGATATGCCGTTGGACAGACAGTGGCGTTATGGGACAGGTGTTCAGTATGATCTCAGTGAAGATATGACGGTGGGATGTGCTTATGAACTTCTTGATGCCGGTGATGCCGAGATCGATCAGAACCGGGGTCCTCTCGCCGGAGAGATCGTGGGCGATTATTCGTCGAATTATATCCACTTTTTCAACGTCAACCTGGTTAAACGTTTCTGAACAATTTTTTAAACATAAGTCACAATATATGAGACGAAAATCGGCTTCTTATTGACAGCATGCAGATACCTGAGAGCAACTAACTCGGCTATGGTCGGGTCAGTTGCGAGTCTCACGGCACGACGAGCTTCGTACGATGTGAAAATTGTACAGCAGTTCCTCCGACTCACGAAGGCTACCAAGGGCGTGCCGGTTTGCCCGAGCGACGACATTTGCTGAAAAAGGGAGATCAGAAAATGAACTTTCGAGAAAATTTTTTGCTAGTTATTGCATCGTTGACGATACTGGCGTTGGCACCGCCTGCGCTTGCCGCATCCGCGACTCCCCGTCTCGTCCTGCAAATCACGGTGGACGCGCTGCGCGGTGATTTGCCGAACCGCTATTATGATCGTCTGGGTGACAATGGCTTTCGCTATTTGTGGGAAAAGGGAACCGTCTATTCTGATGCTCACCACACCCACGCAAACACCGAGACAGTCGTTGGTCATACGACCTTGGCAACCGGGGCAACTCCCGCTGTGCATGGCATGATCGGCAACCTCTGGTTCGATCGAACCGAAGGTCGGACGAGGTACAATATCGAGGATAACCGCTACCGACTGCTTACGGCAGGGGCTGGTGTTGACAAGAAGGCCGAAATCGATTCTACGCAAAAGGCTGCAAAAAGCGACGGTCGCTCACCTTCAGCCATTATGGTGACAACACTCAGTGACGAAATGGCTGTCCATACCGCCGGTCAATCCAAAATTTTTGCCGTCTCGGTCAAAGATCGCGGTGCTGTGACAATGGCAGGCCATAGCGGGAAGGCTTTCTGGTTCTCAAAAGCCAACGGTGAATTTGTTACCAGCAGCTATTATTACGATGCCTATCCAGACTGGGTCAGCAAGTGGAATTCTCGCAAACTGGCGGCAACTTACTCTGGAAAATCCTGGGAACTGTTGCATAAGCAGGATACCTATCTGTTCGGTGACGCAGATGACATGGCATGGGAAACAGACATGGCGGGGTATGGTCGCACCTTCCCCCACAAATTTCGAGAGGTGGGCGGCAAATACTTTACAACACCAATGAAAAACTGGGGATCGATGATGTTCCTGACTACCTTGGCATCAGCTTCTCTTCCACTGATTACGTCGGCCACATCTTTGGACCATCCAGCCTTGAAACAGAAGACAACATCCTGCGCCTCGACCGCGACCTGGCCGACCTGTTTGCTTTCGTCGATGAGAACGTGGGGCTTGAAAATACACTCATCGTGCTCTCCGCTGACCATGGTTCTCCAGAAGTGCCGGGCTACCTGAACGAACTTGGCGTTCAGTCCGGATTCGTTAATCCCAAAAGCTGGGATAAAGAACCGGCATTCAAGGCATTAAAGGATAAGTTCGGGATCGACAAGGAGCTGATTGCGAGTTACAGCCAACCCTACCTTTATCTTAATCATGACGTGATCAAACAGCACGGACTCAATCTGAGAGAAGTCGAACAAGCAGTTGCCAAGGAACTTCTGAAATTCGAGGGAGTTGCTCAGGCCATTTCCAGCAGTGAACTGCGTGAGGGGGACATTCCCGACACCCAGATAAATAAGGCGGTGATGAATAATTTCAACCCGAACCGATCTGGCGACATCTATCTTGTTTTCGAGCCACATTGGTTTATCAACGACTTTGATGGACTCGAAGTTTCCTCAACACACGGTTCACCTTGGCGCTACGACACCTATGTGCCGATTGCCTTTGGTGGGATGAACATCCCAGCGCAGCATGTTCAGCGCAGAGTTCATACCATTGATATAGCACCGACCCTGGCAACATTCCTCGGGATCAAGCCGCCATCAGGATCGTCTGGTGTCCCGTTGGTGGAAATCTTCACAGGAGAAAGACGATAAGGCTGATTTTGTTTTGAACAGAATTTTCATCTGAAGAGGATATGGTCACTCTGGTTTAACGCCGAGTGGCCTTTTCTCATAAGTCACGATTAACAGTAACACTATAACTTCTATCGGAGAGTATTCTTATTAATCCTGTTGCAACTCTTTCTTACATCATCTAAGGACTTATAG
>JAAXQF010000316.1 GCA_012974435.1 Desulfuromonadales bacterium
GTAGAGATCACCGACGATGTCTACGAATTTCCGCCGGGACATTATATGGATGGTTCGGGCACGCTGACCCGGTTTGCCGAACTGCCCCAAAGTCCGCCGGCAATCCTTGAGGACGACCTTGACGAAATAACGGCAACGATCAGAGATATTATCCAGCGCAGCTTTCATAATCGTATTGACTTCAACGTACCTACCGGCAGTTTGCTCAGCGGCGGCATAGACAGCAGTGTCATTGTCTGGCTGGCGAGTGCCGCTTACAGGGAAAAATTCGGAAATGAGCAGCGTTTAAAGACATTTGCCTTGGGCGTAGGAGAAAGTGAAGACATTAAATGCGCCCGTTTGATGGCCAATCATATCGACTCCGACCACTACGAATTGATTGTGGATCTTGACCAACTATTGGAGTTGCTTCCTGAAGTTGTCCGGTGCCTGGAGTCCTTTGATCCATCTTTGGTGAGAAGCTCCGTGTCAAATTACCTCATCTCCCAATATGCCAAAGAAAAAGGGATCGAAGTCCTGCTTTCCGGAGAAGGCGGTGACGAGGTTTTTTGCGGGTACATGTATCTCAAGGAATTTCCGGCCGAAGAATTGTTCGCCCGGCAAATGGAATGCATCGGTTTTCTGCACAACAACGCCTCCTTGCGCCTGGACCGCATGAACCTGTGTAACTCTGTCCGGGTAGTGGCGCCACTGATATCCGGAGAGTTGCTCAACTATGCCATGGCCCTGCCACCCGAATATAAGCAGAGACCGGAGGGCGACCAGAAAATCGAAAAATGGATCTTCAGAAAGGCTTTTGAAAACGTGCTTCCCGAAGAGATCGTATGGCGGCTGAAACAGGAATTCTCCCAAGGATCCGGCTCGGCCGATGTTCTTCCCAAATATTTTAAAGAGACCATTAATGATGAGGAACTACTGGAAGCTCAAAAAAGTTTCCCCATAATACGGAGCAAGGAAGAGCTATATTATTTCAAAATCTTCATAGAGCACTTTGGCAGCGGTCGAGCAGTAGACACAGTGGGTCAGTGGATTCGATTATAGGATCTGCTTGCTATAGAGCCTTCAAACCCGAAAATGAGGATTTTTGTTTAAAATCACTTGCCCGCCTTATTCCCTCTGCTCGACGTGGAGACGCTCTGATACATCCGGCACCGTGATGACCGGTAACACCAGGCACAGTTCTTCAAGGGGTATGTGACACTTGATGATGTGCCGATCCACCACAAACTGCTCCGGCGGCAAATCATTATCACAGATATCACCAATTCGCCGATGGCAGCGGGTACAAAACGGGCAACCCTTGGGCGGTTTCATTGCACTCGGCAGATTTCCTTCCAGCACAATTTCACGCTTGGTCACTTCAGGGTCGGCGATCGGTACTGCAGATAACAGCGCCTCCGTATAGGGGTGATAGGGTGGGGCGAAGATGTCCTCCGTGGTTCCCCTTTCAAGAATATGCCCGAGATACATGACGACAATGCGATCCGACAGGTAACGCACCACGCTCAGATCATGGCTTATGAAAAGCAGCGTGGTTTTATGTTCGCGCTGAATATCCATCAGCAGCTCTGTCACCGCCGCCGCGACAGAGACATCCAGTGCGGAAACCGGTTCATCTGCAATTACCATACTCGGGTTTCCGGCAAATGCCCGGGCGATACCGATACGCTGCTTCTGTCCGCCCGACAGCTGCCTGGGTTTTCTAAAATAAAAATCCCTTGGCAGTTTGACCGTATCCAGAAGGCTCATTACCCGATCGAATATTTTCTTCTTATCAGTTTCCACCCCAAATTTCTTGATAACGCGTGATATCTGACCGCCAATACTATGGCTTGGATTCAAGGTGTCAAACGGATTTTGAAATACCATCTGAAGCGAGCTAATCTGTTTGGCGCTGCGGTCTCTAACTGCCACTTCCGAAATTTCTTTGCCGTTGTGACGCACCTCGCCCTCAGTACTTGTCTCCAAACCCATCAGAACTTTGGCAAAGGTTGATTTACCACAACCGGATTCACCAACAATCGCTACAGTTTCACCTTCCCTGGCAGTAAAGTTCAACTCCTCATTGGCTTTTACTTGGCGAATTCTTTTACCGGCAAATAAAGCCCGCAGTGAGCTGTCACGAACCTCGTAGTACTTCTTCATGCCATTTACCTTGAGGACCCGTTTGCCAAGTTCGATCGCCTCTTTGGCCTCACCGCCCGGCACCTCGCGATGATGGTCGATTTCTTTATAGCGTAAACATCGTACGCGATGGTCGGCCGCACTATTTTCAACATGTACCATTTTGAAACGCTCAAGATCACACAGCCCTGGCTTGAAATGATCACAGCGCGGATGGTAATAACAGCCCTGGGGTCGCTCAAATGGCAACGGGAGCTGACCCCGAATCGGTTTCAGCGGTGCCGCATTTTTATCCGCCGTCGGCAACGGGATACAGGCAAAAAGGCCGTGGGTGTAAGGGTGCTTTGGCCAGGTGAAAAGCGAGTCAATGGTTCCTTCTTCTACAACTTCACCTGAATACATCACAAAAACACGGTCACAGGTCTCTAAAATCAGCCCGAGGTTATGGGAAATATAGATCTGAGATGTGCCGAACTTCTTGCTGATATCGGCAACCAGCTTGACGATGCCGGCCTCTACCGTCACATCCAGTGCGGTAGTAGGCTCATCCAGCAGCAACAGTGATGGATTCGACAAAAGCCCCATGGCGATAACCACTCGCTGTTGCTGTCCTCCCGATAACTGGTGCGGGTAGGATTCCATCATCCGCTCAGGATCGGGCAAATTGACATCAGACAGCATCTGCGCAGCTCTCTGCCGCGCTTCATTTTTGGAAATGTTCTCATGCGCCAGGGGCACTTCCATAAGCTGAGTCTTTATTTTGAGGCTTGGATTCAAAGAGGCAAAAGGCTCCTGGTAAATCATGGCGATCTCGGCTCCTCGAATACTGCGTAGCTCTCTCTCCGACAGTTGGGTCAAATCGCGGCCTTTGAAGGTGATACTGCCGCTCTTGATACCCCCGTTGGCGCCCATGTACTGCATGATTGCCATGGCGACGGTAGATTTGCCGCAGCCCGATTCGCCGACAATACCGATGGTTTCACTGGGCTTTACCGTCAGCGAAAAATCCACCACCGCCGGGATTTCTCCCGCCCGGGTATAGTAAGAGATGCAGAGGTCCTTGCAGACCAGTACCGGTGCTTGATCTTTATTCATATGTTGCCTACCTCCTAATCACGCAATGAAATTTCACGCAGACCGTCCGCCAGTAGATTGAACCCCAATATCAACGTGGATATGGCGATGCAGGGAAAGAGCGTCATGTGCGGAAAGGCCATGGCCATTTGTCGTGTTTCATTGACCATGCCGCCCCAATCAGGGTCCGGCGGCGGCAGACCCAGACCGAGGAAACCGAGCACACCGATGGTGATAATAACGTAACCAAGACGCAGGCATGCATCGACGATAAGCGGGCCGCGGGCGTTGGGCAGGATCTCGACCAGCATCACGCGCCAGTCTGATTCGCCTCTGGTCTGGGCTGCCGCAACATAGTCGCGATTGCGAAGGTCCAGCGTCAATCCCCGCACGATACGCATGATCCCGGGGGAAGATGCAAAGGTGATGGCAATAATGATGTTAATTCCGGAGGCACCTATTGTCGCGATGATGATAATATACAACACCAGCACCGGAAATGAGAGAATGATGTCTGCAATACGGGAGAGGATATCATCCACCCAGCCGCCGCGATATCCGGCCGCAAGCCCCATCAGAATACCCACCGTGTACGCGCAAAGGGTAGCAAGGGGCGCATAGATCAGTACCGTGCGCGAACCCCAGATGACGCGTGACAGGATATCCCGGCCGATATGATCGGTGCCGAGCCAGAATGTACCGCCGACCTTGACCGCCTCAACACCCGGTTTGGCAAACGGTTGGATAGACGAATTGGGGTCAAACGGAGCCAGCCAGGGTGCAAAGACGGCAACCAGAACCCAGAATAGGACGAGTGCCGTTCCCACCATACCGACCCAGCTCTCCCGCAACAGGGCAAATGATTTCAACCCGCGCAACAACGCCGCGCCATATCCGGCTTTAGGCATTTCTGTTTTAGATGTCGTCATGGTTCTATAGCCTCCCTAGCTAAAACGGATGCGAGGATTGAGAAAGGTATACCCGATATCGGCGATGGTTTGCGTCGTAACGGCAACGCAAACCGCCACCATGGCGCATGCTTCCAGAAGGGCGATATCGTTATTCAGGGAAGCCTCCAGGATCAAGGCCCCAAACCCCTTGTAAGCAAAGAAAAACTCAACTACAATAACCCCGGACAACAGCCAGTTAATTTGTAACATGATGACTGTGAAAGGTGCGATTAATGCATTGCGCAACGCATGCTTAACGATTACCGATCGGTAAGGCAGGCCCTTTAGCACCGCTGTCCTTATGTACTGGGAGGTCATCACTTCCGCCATTGATGCCCGGGTCATGCGGGCGACATAGCCAAAATCATAGACGATCAGCACCATAGCCGGCAGAATCAACTGTTTGAATTCAAACCCGCCCGACATACTGCTGGTGCCGGGCAACCATTTCAGGCTAAATACAAAGAGGGCGGAGAACATTACCGCACTGGCAAATTCCGGCACGGAAGTTGTAATAATGCCGAAAACCGATATCGTTCTATCGAGCATTGAACCCTCCTTCATCCCTGACAAAACCCCTAACGTCAAAGAGAGCGGGATCATAATGGCAAACGTCACAAAGCCTAGGATGGCAGTGTTCCACAGCCGCGGCAACATAACGTCGGCTACAGGGCCTTTAAAACGGATGGACTCCCCAAGCTCGCCGGTCGCAAAATTGCCCAGCCACTTGACGTAACGCAGCGCGACGGGTTGATTATAGCCGTGCTGCTCCCGCCATATTTCCCGCTGTTCTGCGTTGGAAAACTGACCCAGTACGCGGGCGGCCGGGTCGCCGGTGAGCTTCGTTTCCAGCAAAAGAAAAAGAATCAGCGATACGACAATCATGGTAAAAATCATGAATCCGATGCGCTTTACCACCAGGGTGACCATTTTGACTCCTCTTGTTATTACTACGCCAGAGAGACCTTGTGAAAGCGATAGTATCGGGTTGGATGCATTTCAAAACCGACGACATTATCGCGAGTGGCGGAAAATACCGCACGGAAGAAAGGCTGGACCATAACGGCGTCATCCTGCAGAATTTTCTCCACCTTCTCCATCTTGGCCCGCCGCTTTTCAACATCCAGCGTCGATTCAGCTTCGTTCAGGGCGGCATCCCACTCAGGGTTGGCATAGCTGGACTCATTCCAGGGCACACCGGTGCGGTAGGCCAGGCCCAATACCATAACGGCCAGCGGTCGGTGGGTCCAGGAAGTAAGACTGAGGGGTGCCTTGGTCCAGACATCCCAATATTGCGCTGACGGCATGACGTTCATTTTGATATTGATCCCGGCTTTGGCGGCCTCTTCCTTAAGCACGGCAACGCAATCCTGCTCCCAGGTGCCGTCGGTATTCCCCACGTTGCAGGTTACTTCAATGCCATTGGGGTAGCCGGCCTCGGCCAATAGTTTCTTGGCGCCTTTGATATCCTGCTTGAACGGGGGCAGGGCAAAGTACTCGGGACCCCAACGATCCCCAGGCCGCGGTGGGCGATGTCGAGCATTCGCTTGGCATCACAACATTTCTGAACCGCCTTGCGCACACGGATATCGTCAAACGGTTTCTTGTTGACTTTCATCCGAATCACGCCGGTTTGGGTCGACGGAATCGAGATCACCTTGATTCCCGGAATATTCTTGGCCGCTTCCAGCGTGGTCAGATCAAGCTCATAGATTCCATCCACCTGAGCCGAGGCGATGGCGGCCAGATAAGCGCCGGCATCTTTACCCAGGTCGACAAAGCGGATCTCGTCTAAAAAGACCTCGCCGCCCCAATAGGGTTCTTTGCGCTTTTTCAAGACAGCCAACTCTCCAACCCTGAATTGGGCAAGGGTGTACGGGCCGGTTCCCACCGGGTTTTTGGAAAGATCACCACCTTCTTTCTCAAAATTGCGGTGAACAATGGCGGTGGGGTAGTTGTAGAGATTCTCGGGAATCGACAGCACCGGCGATTTCAGGTTAAGTCTGACCGTGTGTGCGTCCACCTTCTCCACTGCACCTTTGATCATGCGCTTGATCGGATTCCCTTTCTTATCTTTTTCGCCGGTCTCTTTGAGCATGGCGTCGAATAGACCCAAGTTGGAGGATCCGGTTTTGGGATCGAGCCAGCGGGTAAAGTTGAACACCACATCATCGGCATTGAAGTCGTCGCCGTTAGACCACTTAACCCCTTTGCGCAGATGAAAGGTCCAGGTCTTCAGATCGTCGGATGCTTCCCAGCTGGTTGCCAGATTGGGTCGTGTGATGTTATCCGGACCGGTCTCTACCAGGTACTCAATTATATGTCGGGCAACGACAGATTTCTGGGTCCATGAATATGTCGCCGGATCGGCCATTTCTTGTACCACCATACCAAACTTTAATACACCGCCCTTTTTCTGCCCGGCAGCCATGGCGGATGACACGAAATCCGGCAGCACATCCTTGCCCAGTATCTTGGATGCCAGGCCGTAGGCCGCTGTGGCGGATAGGCCAAGCAGCGTGGTTGTGCGTAGAAATTCACGCCGTGTGAGTTTTCCCTTCGCGAGATCAGCCTTAAGCTCGTCAATAGCCGGATGAATATATGCATTCTTCATGTGTTCTCCTTTGGTTGCCTGAGTTCAGGATTGAAAAAACATTTCAATTCATATATTGTTGATCATTACATTGTTAATCAAAAATATTTGCATATCAAATATTTATATATCAAATATTAAGTGTTGACTTATACACTATCAAACTGGTTGTGTCAAACGGAGGGATATGCCAAAATCTACCGCCTAATTTTGCGAAATCATTTAGCAATAAGGTTCTGCAACAATTTTTCCTGCACCTAAGTAACAGGAATAAAACTTTATGAACCCATGGCTATTAAGGCTTCAATCCAGGTTCTTCTATTGATATTTTTAGATTATTTTATTAAAGGAGGTCGAATGAAAACTGAACAGTTGTGCTTGCATCAATTATTTCAGAACCAGGCCGATCGTACACCGGAAGCTGTTGCTGTGGTTGATGGTGACAAGACCATGACTTACAGGGAGCTCGATCGAACTACAGACGAGTTGGCAGGATTTCTTCAAAATCAAGGGGTTGCTTTTGATGAAACCGTCGGCATTTTCATGGAGACCTGTATGGAGTACCTTATCGCCTATATCGCCATATTAAAGGCCGGAGGTGCATATATACCTTTGGAGCTGGCCTATCCGGCGGCCTTGTTGAAAAAGATCTTTGATGAGGCCCAACCAAAGGCCATTATCACAAAGCATCAATATCGAAATAGATTTAATTCCGACTTTTCCGCAAAACCATTATTTATGGATGTTGATGATACCTGGAAAGCGGGCATATATGATAAGGATGCGGTTTCATCGATATCCTTGGATCATTTGGCGTTTGTCGCATATACATCAGGCACGACAGGCGAACCAAAAGGCGTATTGGTACCCCATCGTGCGGTTGTTCATTCGTATACAAGGAGATATGAACAGAGTTCCTACCAGCCAAAAGATCGCGTTGCATGCAATATTTTTTTCGTATGGGAAGTATTAAGGCCTTTGTTGAAAGGGGCAACCTGTTATATCATTCCTGATGACATTATTTATGACCCCAGACCTCTTCTCGATTATCTGGCAGACCACAAGATTACCGAGGTGTTATTCACACCGTCATTACTGGAAACCGTTATCAACTCGGTCGATGCTGTGCAAATTCGATTAAAACTGTCATCGCTTAACGTCATATGGTTAAATGGCGAAGTGGTGACGGTTAATCTAAAGAACAGGGTTTTAAAGATACTGCCGGATCATGTTCGCCTGTTAAATACTTATAGTATCAGCGAATGCCATGATGTCGCCGATGTCGATTTGCGGGATGCTGAAGCTTTGCCTTCAGGAATTTGCACCGTCGGACATACCATTCAAGATGTAGAGTTAAAGCTGCTTGACGAGAAGATGCAACCGGTATCTTCGGAAAACGTCGGCGAGCTTTACATCGGCGGTCCCTGCCTGGCCAGGGGATATCTGAATAAGCCAGACCTCACAGCAGAACGGTTTGTTTTGATTGATGGGCAAAGATTCTACAAAACCGGAGACTTGGCTGAAATTCATCCAGACGGAAAGCTGGAGATTAAAGGTCGTTGCGATAATATGGTAAAGATACGCGGCTACAGCATCCATTTGGGCGCTGTTGAAACGGCTTTACTCGAACACGTAAATGTCAAAAGTTGTGCCGTGATCGCCGAGGGTGAAGAAGGGGAGGATAAACGGCTGGTGGCATATGTTGTCGGGCATGGAGCCGCAAATTGGGAAGTTGATGAGCGCACGGGAACAAGCGCAGCGATTCGGAATATATTAAAGTTATACCTGCCCCATTATATGATTCCCAGTACATATGTAG
>JAAXQF010000463.1 GCA_012974435.1 Desulfuromonadales bacterium
GAATATTGTTTAATGAATAGTGTAGACAATTTTATTCTGAGGGGTTTCAGTGAAGGTTTTAGTATTAGGTGGCGCAGGTTTTATAGGCTCGAAATTAGTGCAAGCCTTGTGTGATGCTGGTTATCACGTTCGCATGGTGTCGCGAAAAAGTCCAGCGACATTAGGTCAACATATTGCTTCGATAGACATTTTGCAGTGTGACTTGTTGGATTATGCTTTCGATTTTTCAAAGGTAGTTGATGGTTGTTCGGTGGTGTTTAATTGCGCAGGAGAGCTGCATAATGAAGATCTGATGCAGCCGTTGCATGTCGATGCCACACTTCGTCTTGTGAGGGCATGCAAAAAAATAGCGAAAGCCACCGGTCATCCAATACATTGGGTCCAACTGAGTAGCGTTGGTGCTTATGGCCCCAGTGTTGCTCAAGCTAACGCTAATCGTATGGTAACAGAAGAAACTGTACTTGCACCTGTGGGGACCTACGAAGTGACTAAAGCCCAGGCTGATGAGATAATAGTCGCTGCGACAGATGAAGGTGTTTTAAGTTATTCAATTTTGCGACCGTCTAATGTGTATGGTGCAACCATGCCGAATAATTCAATACGCCAGTGGGGCAGGATTATTCAAAAGAAACTATTTCTTTTTGTAGGCACGCGAGGTGCCGTTTCCACCTATGTGCATGTAGATGACGTGGTTGAAGCCTTGATGCTATGTGGTTTTGATGAACGATCTCATGGTGAAGTTTTCAACCTTTCAAATGATTGTGCTCAAGAAAATGTGGTAAATGCAATGGCGAAGGTGCTTAATGTTAAGGCACCGAGATTACGTGTGCCAGAGGGCGTGATGCGATTTTTAGCTGCCGTTTTTTCAGGTGTTAAAGCATTTCCTGTTACAGGTTCACGTATTGATGCGTTGGTGGCACGGACGCAATACCCATCAGATAAATTAAAGCGTATTTTAGGGTATCAACCAACCCGCGATGTTAAAGAAACAATTGTTGAGGTATTTAGTAATGATGATGAGCTCTAATGCCAGTTTGTAAACATAAAATTCAGGGTGTTAGAATCGCCAGAGTATCTACTGTGGCGTTCTTTGTTGAGACACAGTTACATGGTCAAATTTCCGCACTTGTTCATGCCGGCGCGCAGGTCACTGTTGTTTCAAGTGAAAATGATCTGGAGCGAAAAATCCCAGGTAGTTATTATGTTTCAATTGATATCCCCAGAAAAATAAATCCGTTAAGAGATTTTGTGGCGCTGATAAGGTTGTGGCTTTTATTTCGGCGGTCTGGTTTTGAGATAGTTCACTCAACAACTCCCAAGGCTGGCTTATTATGCTGTCTTGCTGCCAAGTTTGCTGGTGTTCCTGTCAGGTTACATACTTTTACCGGGCAAACTTGGGTCGGTTTAACCGGAGCCAAGCATTTTCTTTCAAAGAGCAGTGACAAATTAATTGCACTTTGGAATACGCATTGCTATGCGGATAGCGCTTCACAGAAAAACTTTCTTGTGGACAGTGGTGTGTCTAGCCCTGAGCGTATCAGTGTGCCTGGCTCTGGATCGTTGGCTGGCATTGATCTTGCGCGTTTTGATCCTTTGCGATTCAATGAAGATGACAAGGATAAGCTGAAAGCCGAATTAGGTATTCCGTCTACATCTCAAATTTTGTTGTTTGTTGGCAGGCTTTCGCGTGACAAAGGCGTTGTTGAATTGCTACAAGCTTTTCAAGTGGTGATGACTAACGAAGTTGACGCGTACTTGATCTTGCTTGGACCCGCTGAGATTGATGTTGATCTTTTGCTGAATGGGTTAACTGGGGACGTAAGGCAACGAGTCCTCATTCCAGGATTTTCAAGTGAGCCGGAGCGATTTATGGCTATAGCTGATATTTTGCTCTTACCAAGCTATCGGGAAGGTTTTGGTACCGTGGTAATTGAGGCTGCCGCTATGGGTGTGCCAACGATAGGGTCAGATATATATGGGCTGTCTGATGCGATTGTGGATAGAAGTACTGGTTTGCTGGTGCCGGTCGGGAATGCTGATAGGCTTGCAGCGGCTATCAATGACCTTTTGTACGATGATGCGATTCGTCTGGAGATGGGCTTGAATGCGCGTCGACGGGTTGAGAAAGAGTTCTCTGCTGTGCGTGTTAGTGAGTTGTTGGTAGGCGAATACGTACGACTCTTGGATGCAAACAAGGAGACCCATTGAGTTCTTTGCGGAAAAAAATACTGGTTACCGGGGCTACAGGATTCGTCGGCGGTGCATTCTTAGCACGTGCTGCGTCTGAGAACCTTTTTTCGCTGAGGGCTGCGTTGCGTGCGGATGTTCAAGGTTTGCCATCTGGTATTGATACAGTTTTTGTTGAAGGACTTACTGAAGCAGCCGACTGGCGCACAGCGTTGAAGGGGTGTAGCGTTGTCATTCATGCCGCAGCGCGGGTTCATGTGATGCAAGACACTTCTGCTGATCCTTTGTTTGAGTTTCGTCGTGTTAATGTTGATGGTACTTTGAACTTGGCTCGCCAGGCCGTCAGAGCCGGAGTGAAGCGTTTTGTTTTTATCAGTTCTATTAAGGTTAATGGCGAAGGGACGTTCCTTGAAGGGCCTTACATGGCTGATGATTCTCCAGCGCCTGTTGACCCCTACGGGGTGTCCAAGATGGAAGCTGAGAAAGGTTTGCTAGCACTGGCACAAGAGACCGACATGGAAGTGGTGATTATCCGTCCGCCATTGGTTTATGGCCCAGGAGTTAAGGCTAATTTCGCAGCAATGCTGAAGTGGCTTGATAAGGGCGTCCCATTACCTTTTGGCGCTGTCCATAACCAGCGAAGCCTGATTGCACTGGATAATCTGATTGATTTTATCGTGACCAGCATTACTCATCCTCAAGCTGCGAATCAGATTTTTCTGCTTTGCGACGGTGAAGATGTTTCGACTACCGAATTGCTCAAGAAGGCGGCTAACGCGATGGGTAAAAAGCCGCTGTTATTACCTGTGCCGGTGGGAATGATGAGGTTTGGGGCCAAACTTCTTGGGAAAGAGGCTGTCGCTGATCGTTTATTTAGTTCATTACAGATAGATATTTCTAAGGCCAAAAACTTGCTGGATTGGACACCGCCGATAAGTGTGGATGAGGGTTTGCGCAGGACGGTGCAGGGTGCTAAAACATCTTGAGTGGAGTATTCAAATGGTCTATAAAATATTTTGGAGTGGCTGTGAAACGATTGTTTGATGTTTTTGTCGCCCTCGTGGCACTAGGTGTTTTTGTTATTCCTATACTGATTGTGTCGGTTATGGTCAAGTTAACTTCTCGTGGGCCAGCTTTTTACTGGTCTGACCGTGTTGGGCGCAACAACGTCATTTTTAAAATGCCAAAGTTTCGTAGCATGCGTATCGACACTCCAGCAGTGGCGACCCATCTGTTGCGGGACCCTAAGAGTGCCTTAACTCCGATCGGGGATTTTTTACGAAAAAGCAGTCTCGATGAATTGCCCCAGTTGTTGAGCATCATAAAGGGTGATATGAGCCTGGTTGGCCCGCGCCCGGCTTTGTTTAACCAAGATGACCTGATTACTTTAAGGTCCGAAAAGGGAGTTCATCGGTTGTTGCCGGGTCTCACTGGCTGGGCACAGATAAACGGCCGGGATGAATTGCCGATTCCACAAAAGGTCGAACTGGACGTTGAGTATCTGCAACGACAGTCGTTTTGGTTTGATATTGAAATTCTTTGGTTGACAGCACTGAAGGTGTTGAAAAAAGAAGGCGTGTCTCATTGAATGAAATGGGAAAGGCGATATCGTGTTTTACGATAATTGACACGGTTTAAATTTTGGGGTGTATTATGAAGACTTTTCTATACAATAATCGTTTATTTTTCATTATTATAAATAAGGCACTTATGATTTATGGTGCCTTTTTTCTTGCCTTTCTGGTTCGATTCGATCTCTCTATCCCTCAGGAGTACTGGCCAAAGATTTTTGTTTTGATGCCAGCCTTATTGGCGATAAAACTGGTGGTTTTCTGGCGAATCGGCCTGTTCAATGGCTGGTGGCGTTACGTGTCGATGCCCGACCTGGTGCAGATTCTCAAGGGGAATCTGCTTGCCTCGCTGATTTTTATCGGCTATGCCGTTTTTGCCCACCGTCTTGAGCAAATACCCCGTTCAATTTTGCTCCTTGATGGCGTCTTCTGTTTCATGCTCATGGGAGGGGTACGCTTTGCCACCCGTGCTTTTCGGGAGAGCTTTTTGCCCATGCTCAATGGGAGCGCTGAGGGCGAAACGCGGATATTGGTGGTTGGAGCCGGGGAGGCTGGGCAGATGATTGTCCGTGAAGTGCGTTCGAATCCGCGCTTGAATATGCAGGTTGTCGGTTTTGTGGATGATGATCCCCTAAAACGCAAGGGGATGTTTCAGGGGCTTAAGGTTCTTGGTCGGCAGGTGGATCTTGAAAAAACGGTACTTGAACATAGGGTCGATGAAATTATCATCGCGATTCCATCGGCAACCGGGGGGCAGGTTCGGGCTATTGTCGATCTCTGTCATCTGTCCAAGGTGAAATTCAAGATTCTGCCTGGGGTTGGGGATCTGATTAACGGGCGGGTTTCGGTGCAGCAGTTGCGCGAGGTTGATTTGGAGGATTTGCTTGGGCGTGAGCCTATTTCTCTAGATGAAGCGCAGATCCGAAGTTACCTTCAGGGGAAACGCGTTCTGGTGACCGGGGCCGGTGGCAGTATCGGCAGTGAGATCTGCCGTCAGGTTGCACGCTATGATCCGGAAAAGCTGATCCTTTTCGAAAATTCCGAAACGCCGCTATTTAACATCGAACAGGAGTTGACCGGCAGCTATCCGCTGATCCATCTGGTACCGATTATCGGCGATGTGCGTAACAATTCGCGGGTCTGCGGAATTTTCGATGAGCAGATGCCGCAGGTCATATTTCATGCCGCGGCCTATAAACATGTGCCGATGATGGAGTCGAACCCAGCCGAGGCGGTGAATAACAATGTGCAGGGGACGCGTCTGGTCGCCGATGCCGCTCATGCCATCGGGGTTGAGACCTTTGTTATGGTTTCGACCGATAAGGCGGTGCGGCCTACCAATGTCATGGGGGCCAGCAAGCGAGCGGCGGAGCTTTATGTCCAGTCGCTGGCGCGGATCAGTAAAACCCGCTTTGTTACCACGCGCTTTGGCAATGTCCTCGGGAGCAATGGCAGCGTTATCCCGACGTTCAGGGAGCAGATAAAAAAAGGTGGGCCTGTAACTGTGACCCATCCAGAGGTGACACGCTACTTTATGACCATTCCCGAAGCTTCGCAGTTGGTATTGCAGGCTGGCAGCATGGGGCGGGGCGGTGAAATCTACCTGTTCGATATGGGCGAGCCGGTCAAGATTGCCTCTTTGGCCGAAGAGTTGATCCGTTTGTCCGGTTTGCAACCTGGGGAGGATATTGAGATTGTCTATACCGGTTTGCGGCCAGGTGAAAAGTTGTATGAAGAGTTGTTGTTGGACGAAGAGGGGGCTTTGCCCACTCATCATGAGAAAATCTGTGTTGCAAATTCTTCCCCTCCATCTCGGGATCTGTTGCTTGAGAGGTTGGATAGGTTGATCGAATCTGCTAAAAAACTCGATTTTGTAAGTGTCAGCTCAGGTC
>JAAXQF010000152.1 GCA_012974435.1 Desulfuromonadales bacterium
ACAGGCTGCTAGCGGAGGGCATATTCCTTTGCCAGGATCCTGAACTTTCTACTCGTAGAGGTTTTGTCATTCCGGCCCGTTATGGGGGCCTGGCTGTAGTGTTTTCTAGTTGCAAGAGACATAAGAACACGAGACCTTGGTACTGTCACTACTGGAGAGGTCCACAAGGGACTCGTCAACTACGGGGGAACAGTAGCTTGATTGTCGGATAATCTTTGCTGAATTGATGTTGCTGTGATAACGAGCCAGACATGCCAAGCGCAGCGCCAAGTTTTCTTTTGCTTCGTTTGCTTTGTCGCCACAAAGAAAATGAAGTTGCTGTCGGGCAAACCCGACGGTTTTGCTTTTGTCTTTGAGGTTAAAAGTTCTACAAAAAGAGCAACAGATTAACCAGGTCATTGTGATGGACCAGCTTTACATCAGCCTTCAAACCACCACGATAGTTGGCAAAAGGCATGCCCGCCTCTTGGGCAGCAGCCTGATCAAGCTCGGAGTCGCCGACAAACAACAACTCGTGCGTTGCGCACTGCAAACGCTTTGCCGCCTCATGCAGCATATCGGGAGCGGGTTTGGGACGCTCTACGTCACGACTGGTGACGACCGTATTGAAATAGCCGCTCAAACCAAAATGTTCAAGAATGCTCGGCATACTATAACCGCGGTTCGTCGCAACCGCGAGAGGATACGAGCTAGAGAGTCTGGATAAGGCCTCCTGCATGCCGGGTTCGGGAGTCATGAAAGGAATGAACTGCCGATAATCAAGCTCTGCAGCAAGAGAAAGAGCCTGCGGCGTACGCTCAACACCCAAAAGTTGGTTAAAAACATGAGGGCTGGCCGCAGTGTGACAGAGATGCGCCCGGGCCTGGTCAGATTCCTCGACATGGGGCTCATCAAAATGGGTCAGAATCGCATTATAATAGGCCAGATTGGCCCTGCGACTCTCAAACAGGACACCGTCGCAATCATAGATAATACCGCGAATGGAATTCATCGCGTGGCCCTGAAACGATATATATAAATGAGGCCGCACAGACCGAAAAGAATCATCGGCAGAGAGAGCAGCTGCCCCATGGTTGCTCCACCCCAGAGAAAACCAAGATGGGCGTCCGGTTGACGAACAAACTCAACCAGGAAACGGAATAGTCCATAACCGATAAAAAAGCAGAAAAAGGGCACGCCTTCTTTAGCTTTGCGACGATGCAGCAGATAAAGAATCAGGAACAACACTAGACCTTCCAGAAAGGCCTCATAGAGCTGACTCGGGTGCCTGGGCAATCGACCGCCGCCGGGGAACACCATCCCCCAGGGGAGATCAGTGACCCTTCCCCAGAGTTCACCGTTGATAAAGTTGCCAACCCGCCCCAACCCAAGACCGATCGTGGCCGAAGTGACAAGAATGTCACCTGCCAGGAGTATCGGCAGTTGGCGTCGCCAGCAGAAGAAGACCGAGGCAAGCACAACACCAAGCAAGCCACCGTGAAAGCTCATCCCACCTTGCCAGACGGCAAAAATTTCCAACGGCTTCGAAAGATATTGGCCAGGATTATAGAAAAGCACATAACCCAGACGGCCACCAAGGACTACGCCAATAACACCATAAAATAGTAAATCCGAGACGCCCTCTTTACTCAGGGCGAGATTGCGCATACGTGACAGATGCGTAATCAGCAGGTAGGCAGCACCAAAACCGAGCAGGTACATCATGCCGTACCAGCGAATGGCCAAGGGGCCAATCTGAAAGATAATCGGATCAATTTGCGGGAAGGACATCATAGCGGCGTTACAATACCTTATCCTTCGAGACCGTTCAAGGAGACATCCAGTTGCTTGAGGATATAGGAGAAATCATTCGGCAATGGTGCGTTGAAGGTCATTTTTTCCCCGGTGACAGGATGATTAAAAGAGAGCTCACGGGAATGCAGCATCTGACGAGGAACCAGACTGGCCTGATCCATACTTTGCAGCGTGCGATAAAGTGTATCTGCCTGCTTGCCCCCTCGTTCGACAGAAACCATAAGGTTTGTCGATCGCCTTTTCGCCAACTGGGAGGAGAAGTGACCCTCCTTTGTCTCAGGTTTTCCTGCGACCAGCGCCCAGTAAACTTTATCAACATCACGACCTCGAAAAGCCTCGGTCATCTTCTTGTGTGCACGCTTGTGAATCGAGAACACCATGACACCTGAGGTGTCAAGATCGAGTCGTTGCATCATGCCAATGCTCGGCTTCTGCCCTCTGCTCTTTTGCTCCTGTAGAAGGTTTTGCAGCTCGGAGTACACAGTTCCCTGGTATCGTGATGGAGCTGGTTGTGTTGCCATACCGGCAGGTTTGTCGATCACAATCAGGTCCTGATCCTGGTACAGGATCTGCTTCTGGTCCAGCTTCATTGGCGTTAAAGATTGTCTGTCTATAAAGACCTCAACACCTTGTCCTGTGGAGACAGTCTGGCTACATCTGCGCATCCTGCGACCGGCAAGGTGCACCCCTCCTATATCAATCAAGCGTTTTGCCAGGCTTCGTGAAAATGCCTCGTGCGCTGCCGCGAGATAATGATCGAGATGCAGGCCATTATACTGCTCATCAACAGTAAAACGGTAAGCACCCGGTTTAGGTGTTTTGCATTGATTGGTCATAGAATAAACGTAACCATGATCTCAATAGAATGGTCCAAAAAGATGATCATAATCATCAAAGAGAAAACTTGTAAATAGTTGAATTGCCAACAGCCCGCTATGATTAATATAATCAAACAACAACTGAAAGTGTCTAAATAATAAAGGTTCTTTTCGTTGACAGAAGACAAACCTGTGCTAGCATAAATATAAGCTGTAGTGTTCTTTGACAATCTCTGGAATGTACGTAATATCCCTGACTGTGCTGGCCAACTGAACGATTTATTGCCCGAAGTCGGGAAGCTGTGAGCAAGCCCGCCCACGAGCGGGAAGCCTGATGCACCCAACCTGGGTATCATTCGACTCTAAAAGGCTCTCTCAAAGGAATAAAAACGGCATTCTGGAGGTTGTTATTAACCCCCAACATTTTCGAAATTTACAAACAAACGCGGCCCCGTATCTGAAAAACGGGGCCGCGTTGATATATAAACTATTCAAAGCATGGAATGTGCAAATCAGGAGATATTGACCCGCTCACGCAGTTCTTTGCCTGTTTTGAAAAAAGGGGTTTTTTTCGCTGAGATTTGCACGATATCGCCGCTTTTAGGATTACGAGCTTCTCGAGCGTCTCGTTCACGTACTGTAAACGAACCAAAGCCACGAATCTCAACGCGATCACCTCCGACCAAGGCACTACCGATACCGTCAAAAATTGAATTAACAATCAGCTCAGCCTCACGCTTGTTGAGAACATCATTTTCAGTTGTCAGTTGTTCAATCAGCTCGCTCTTAGTCATGGCAGACCTCCTAATTAAATCCTGGCCAAAGATATTGCAGCCCTACCGCGCGTTGCTTCTGTAAGGCAAATTGTAGTTTTTGTATTGCTTCTTCTATAAAAAGATCAATAAACTTGGGACTTTTACCCGGAGGATAAACGACATTGGGTTCACCGTCAATACCGGTAAGTTCGGCGGCTCGCCGAATGGCAACATCAAGATTGCCCATCCGGTCTACGAGCCCCATATCCATGGCCCTGCGACCAGAGAAAATCCTGCCGTCAGCGATCTGGCGAACGGCCTCTTCATCAAGGTTGCGACCCGTGGCGACAGACGCCACGAACTGGCTGTGGACATCATCGATCAAATCCTGAAGGATCTCACGCTCCAGAGACGTCATCTCACGAGCAGGAGAACCAATATCTTTATACTCACCACTTTTTACGACGACACTGCTGAGACCGATTTTATCGAGCAGTTCTTGAAAATTGGTGAACTCCATAATGACGCCTATGCTGCCGGTTATCGTTCCTGGGTTGGCAACGATCTCGCGAGCAGCAGCCGCTATATAATAGCCACCGGAAGCAGCAACTGAACCCATTGAAACAATAACAGGTTTTGTTGCATCGATGGCTTTTACTTCGTCATGAATTTCCTGGGACGGACCAACGCCTCCTCCAGGAGAATCGATACGAAGCACAATGGCCTTGATGTTGTCATTATCACGAAAACCATGAAGCTGTTCGATGACTTGCCGAGAATCCGCAATAGCACCAAAAATTTCTACAACTCCAATCTTGTCGCCAATCACGAAGTTGGCGGGACGTCCCATGAAACTGGCGACAGTAACCGCCAGGGCCAGGAAGAAAACAAATAGACCTGCTAAAAGCGCTGATGCCAGCAGAAAGGGACGTTTCTTCATGGCTTATCCTAAAAAAAGCGCGTTTCCACATACAATGGAAACGCGCTAAAGGTTTTAACTGAATTACTCGGGTGAGTCCTCGTCGTTCCGATCCATGGCACCCTGCAAAAGAGCACCGAGGTTTGAGGTTGCCTGCTTCTGTGCGCCGAGGAACTCCTGAACTTGTGCCTTTTCTTTATGGCTGCTCAGTTGCTTGACAGAGAGTGCGATCTTGCGATCCACCGTGTCCACATTGAGAACGGCGGCTTCAAACTCATCGCCAACATTCGCAATGTCCTTGGGGCTTTCCACTTTTTCCTGGCTCAGTTCAGAGACATGGATCAAGCCTTCAATACCTTCTTCTATCTCGAGGAAGACACCGAAGTCAGTGACCGAAGTCGCCTTACCGCGAACAATGGTCCCCGGAGCGTACTTGACAGGAATTGCTTCCCAAGGATCAGGAGTCAACTGCTTGAGGCCAAGGGAGAAGCGCTCGTTGTCGCGATCAATATTCAGAACGACCGCCTTAACGATATCGCCCTTCTTGAAGATCTCGGAAGGATGCTTGACCCGCTTGGTCCAGGAAAGATCAGAGATATGAACCAGACCGTCGATTCCCTCATCAACACCGATGAAGACACCGAAATCAGTGATGTTCTTGACCTGACCTTCGATGATCGTACCGATCGGGAACTTCTCGCCAATCACTTCCCATGGATTCGGCTCAATCTGCTTGAGACCGAGGGAGATACGGCGATTAGGAATATCCAGAGCCAAGACAACAGTCTCAACCTCGTCACCTACCGTAAGAATCTTGTTTGGATGCTTGATACGCTTGGTCCAGCTCATTTCAGAGACGTGGATCAGGCCTTCAACGCCATCTTCCAACTCAACGAATGCGCCGTAGTCCGTGAGGCTGACTACTTTGCCCTGAACCTTACCACCAACCGGGTAAACGCTTTCAACTTCCAGCCATGGATCAGGAGTTATCTGCTTCAGGCCGAGAGAAACACGCTCACGTTCGCGGTCGTATTTAAGAATCTTGACTTTGATCTTCTCACCAACAGAGAGAACATCCGAAGGGTGGTTAACGCGACCCCAGGACATATCCGTGATGTGCAGCAAGCCGTCAATGCCGCCGAGATCAATAAAGGAACCGTAATCAGTCAGGTTCTTGACGATACCCTCAATTTCCTGACCTTCAGAAAGTGTTTCGAGAGTGTCAGAACGCATACTTTCACGTTGCTCTTCAAGGAGAACACGACGCGAGAGTACGATGTTGCCGCGTCTTTTGTTCAGCTTAATAATCTTGAAGTCGAAGCTCGCACCGAGCAACTTCTCAAGATTACGGACCGGACGCAGGTCAACCTGGGAACCGGGCAGAAAAGCATTGATGCCGATGTCGACTGTCAGGCCACCTTTAATGCGCCCAACGATCTTACCTTCAACAACCGCACCTTCTTCAAGTGAACCCCAGATTTTCTGACGATCCGCTTTTTCTTTGGAGAGACCGATCTGGCCGCTATCATTCTCACGACGCTCAAAGAGGACATCGACTTCATCACCGACTTTAATGTCGATTTTGCCTTCTTCGTCCTTGAACTCATAGAGAGGAATAACACCTTCCGACTTGTAACCAACATCTACGACCACGTGGTCGTCTGTGACCTGTACAATTGTACCGAGCACTACGTCGCCTACGTTGAGCTCTTGCATGCTGCTTTCGAACATTTCTTCGAAAGACTGCTCCATGTCAAGATCCTCGTCCATCTCCATACCTTCTACTTCTTCGTTTGTGTTTTCGTTACTTTCCATTGTTAACCAGTTACCCCCTAGCAAATTCCGCCGTAAAAACGGTGGTATGGCTCTTAGGCCATGGTCGGCGAACATAGCACAGCCTCATGGAAAACTCAAACCCTTTATTTCCCACACAGAAGCGGGACCTGAAGTAGAGGTAAAGCTGGCAATTAAGCGGGTTGAGAGGGTGCTGGGAAATGTCGGCGGGGTTAAAGGTGAAGAACCTGTTGAAGATAGTTTACCAGGGGCCCTCTGACAGCCTTTACAAAGCGCCAGCAAAGGAACTTATGGTCAATTCGTCAAGAGCCTTCGGTCTTGTTTGCCAACTCCGTAATCCTTGCAAGGACCTCATCAATGAGCCAGCGCGGCGTGGAGGCGCCGGCAGTGACTCCCACCTTGTTTACGGAAGTAAAACATTCGAGTTCGATCTCTTCCGTTGTTTCAATATGCCAGGTCCGTGTCTGGATTTCACGACAGATCGCGGCAAGACGGGAGGTATTGGCGCTGGCATGACCACCGATAACAAACATCAAGTCAACTTTCAGGGCAATTTCACGAGCCTCGTTCTGCCGAACCGAAGTCGCATCACAGATGGTATTGTAGATTCTCAGCTCCTGGCTTTTGGCCAGGCAGACATCCATGATGTCCTTCAGGTTTTCATACAACTGGGTGGTCTGCGCAACGATCCCGACTTTCTTCATGCGCGGCAGTGCCGATGCCTGCTTAGCATCAGCAACGACATGAACCAGGGCTTCGCCTGCGTAGGAGACGATCCCCTGAACTTCCGGGTGTTCCATCTCACCGACAATGACAACCGCATAACCTTCATCGCTGAGTCGAGCGGCGTACTCCTGAGCTTTTTTTACAAATGGACAGGTCGCATCAACAATGGTCAGGTTGCTCTCATGGATTTTCTCCATCTCTTCCGAGGTAATACCGTGAGAGCGGACAATCACTGAACCAGGCGGGATATCCTCTACCTTGGAGACAACCTTCACGCCCTGCGCTGCCAGCCCTTTCACGACCTGAGGCGAATGAATGACCGGCCCGAGAGAACAGATGTTTTCATGCTTGGAGGCCGCCTCAAAAGCCATCTGTGTGGCACGCCTGACGCCGAAACAGAACCCGGCACTTTTTGCGAGAATAATTTCCATGGTTTCAATCCGAAAAGGAGGCTCTCAGCTTTGGCGATATTCGGCGATCACTGAGAACATGCGTTCGAGGACCTGAGT
>JAAXQF010000136.1 GCA_012974435.1 Desulfuromonadales bacterium
GCCACCACCAGCTCTTCATGCTCATCAACCACAACTTCACCTTTGACAGTACCAACAGCGAGTACAGCCGCCTGAGGCGGAGTAATAATCGCGACAAAGGACTCGACACCCAACATCCCCATATTGCTGATCGTAAAGGTCCCACCCTCCTGATCTTCATCAGATAGCTGGCCAAGGTGCGCCCTTTCTGCAATGATCTTGGCAGACTCGCCAAGTTGCTTCAGGGAGAGTTTTTCAACATTTTGAATAACCGGATAGAAGAGGCCACCTTCGGTCGCAACGGCCATAGCCAGATTTATCTCATCCTGATCGACAGCCTCGCCGTCGATCCAGTGGCTGTTCACCCAAGGGTGTTCTTTGAGAGCCGCCGAAGAAGCGGCCATAATGAAATCATTGATCGTTATGCCGAGATCTTTACGAAAACGAATGATATCCGTCATATCAACAGCAACGGTCACAGAAAAATGGGGCTTATTCTGCCAACTATCAACCATTTTACGTTCAATCAAACGACGAATTCTTACCGCTTTACCACTGTCTGAATCAGATGCTGTTGACACTGGTGCATCACTATCATGAGTTGACATACAGATGATCCTTTCATAAATGCTGTAAAGGAAGAGTGCCGATAACGAAGACTTCACAGTTACGACATTTGGTAGCTATTGTAAATTAGATAAGATTTAATTACGACTACAAACAACAAGTCTCTTCATATGTAACCTAGGAGGCTGTCGGACTATCCATGAGCATGCTGCAAATCCGGCTGTTTGGTCCATATTTCGGCTCCTTTTCGGTCAATAGCTACGGCTATTACCCTCAAATGAGCCAATATCTGTCCTCAAACTTCCGAATTTTCGCTTCGGCCCGTATATTCCGAAAGTCTCCTAGAGATGCCTAACAAACGACTCAGCCACGTTCTTCCTGAAACTTTAGTCTCTCATTTTAAACCACTCATAGCTTGAGGTGCAACAATGCCGGGAAAAAGGCAAAAGAAAAGCCCGGAGCATTCGCTCCGGGCTTAATATCTTGAAACGTATTCAACTCAACCGAGGAACACGTTATGATTACGAGCACGATTGGCAAGAATTGTGGGATCGACCACCTCACCACAGGAACAGCATTTCCATGCATCAAAAGCACGAACAAAATCGTAATATTTCTCGGCGTACATACGGCCTTTGCACTTGGGACATTTCATCGGTATTGCCTCCTCACGTAATTAATTATAAATACGTCATATTTACTTGCTGTATTTACTAGATAGACATTACACAAGACGTGCCAATTAAAATTTAATCATGACAGAGACAAAAACGCAGCCAGAAGATGCGAAAAATAAGGCTGCAAAACAAGGGCTTACAAACCATAAAAAAAGATGCGCCACCTTTCGATACTTTTTAAACCAACACCCTTCACCCTAAGAAGGCCTTCCAAACTCACAAAATCGCCATTTTCTTGACGGTCTAATTCCATCCGTCTCGCCAAGGCTTCACCAATACCTGGCAAAAACTGCCAATCATCGAAACTCATGCGATCGGGGTGCAAGGGGATTCCCATAGACACGCGATGACTGGCTGGCATCCAATCTCGTCGAAAAGAACTGATTTTCTGTTCTTTTTCTATGATTTCAATATTTTCACCATCTTGAAGAGGGCGTGCCCATTCAAGAGGTCTCAAAAAATTATCCTCTACATCTGCATTCGTCAAATCAATGACGCCATCAGGAAGCAAACCGTCATTAATTTGATACACTCCTGGAGAATCGATCTCTCCTGACAACTCAACATAAAAATAATTGTCAGATAAAGGCAAAAAAGCCGGAAAATCATCCATAATGGAAGACTCCCGGCTCAAAAGCAGGAAAAGAAAAACAAATACCGCCAACACAAAGAGTGCTGGCGGCGTCTGAAGATAAAGCTTAGCCTGCATAGTCACGCATCAGCTTGTACTGCAGAGCATCGACCAGTGCGTGATAAGATGCCTCTATAATATTGTCGCTGACACCAACCGTTCCCCAACGCGAGTTTTTGTCGCCTGATTCGATCAGGACACGAGTCACTGAAGCAGTGCCTTTCCCTGCGGGTAGCACGCGCACCTTATAATCAAGGAGCTTGGTCTCTTTCAACTGCGGGTAGAACTGTTCAAGGGCTTTGCGCAGAGCATGATCAAGAGCATTAACCGGTCCGTTGCCTTCGGCAGCCGTATGCTCAATACGACCACCAACCTTGATCTGGATTGTCGCTTCCGAGGTCGGCATCTCATCTTCATGCCGTTTCGTGTCGATAACCCTGAAGCCAATAACCGAGAAAAAGTTACGCAACTCTCCCATGGCACGTCGCATCAACAACTCAAAAGAAGCCTCAGCGCCCTCAAATTGAAAACCCTGATTCTCAAGTTTTTTAATATCTTCAAGGATTTCCAGAGTAACAGGGTCTTTGCTGTCCAGGTTAATATTAAACTGCTCAGCCTTGGCCAAGATATTTGAACGCCCGGAAAGGTCTGAAACCAGGATCCGGGTCATATTGCCGACTTTCTCCGGGCGCATATGTTCGTAAGTTTCAGGATGACGTTGAATTGCTGAAACATGCACCCCCCCTTTGTGGGCAAAAGCTGAGTTACCGACATAAGGTTGGTGTTTGTTCGGTACCAGGTTGGCAAGTTCGTAGATATAGCGTGAAGTAATACGCAGATTCTGCATCTGCTCATCCGAAACGCAGTCGTGACCCATCTTAAGTCTCAGGGCAGGAATAATCGAGCAGAGGTTGGCGTTACCGCAACGCTCACCAAAGCCATTAATTGTACCCTGGACATGAACAGCGCCCTGTTCAACAGCAACAAGGGAGTTCGCAACAGCACACTCACTGTCGTTATGGGCATGAATTCCGAGCGGTGTCTTGATACTCTTCTTTACCTGTTTGATAATGCTCGACACCTCGTAAGGCATAGAACCACCGTTGGTGTCGCACATGACAATACAGTCGACACCTGCCTGTTGCGCGGCCTCTAGTGTTTTTATCGCGTACTCAGGGTTGGCCTTGTAACCATCAAAGAAATGTTCAGCGTCATAAACAACCTCCGGAACATTCTTTTTCAGGTAAGCCAAAGAATCGTAGATCAACTCGAGGTTTTCCTCGAGGCTGATACGCAAAGCTTCCCGTACATGGAAATCCCAGCTCTTGCCAAAAATCGTAACAGTATCAGGCTCTGCCTGTATCAGCGTCTGGATGTTGTTGTCTTTATCAGGAGTTGTTTTGGCTCGACGTGTTGAACCAAAAGCAGCAACCTTGGCATGATTGAGGGTAACTTTTTTTATGTCCTTAAAAAAAGCAATATCCTTCGGGTTGGAACCAGGCCAACCGCCCTCAATATAGTCAATGCCGAGCTCGTCAAGCTTCTGGGCAATGCGAATCTTGTCTGCAACGAGAAAAGAAACATCTTCAGCCTGCGTACCGTCACGCAGAGTTGTGTCGTACAGAAAAATTCTACTCATTAATACACTCCTGGTTACTGATACAGCACTAGACAAACTCTATTCTTCGGAAACCTGACCTTTATCCAGCCCGAAAGCCGCATGCAGAATACGTACGGCAAGTTCGGTGTACTTATCATCAATAACACAAGACACCTTGATCTCACTGGTTGAGATCATCTGAATATTCACACCTTCTTCAGAGAGAGTTTCAAACATCTGGCTGGCAATACCAGAATGCGAGCGCATGCCCACACCAACGATCGACACCTTGGCGATGTTTTCGTTACTTTGAACTCCGGCAGCTCCAATCTTGACAGCCGTATCCTCGACAATCTTTAGAGCTTTTTTGAAGTCAGAACGCGGCACGGTGAAGGTCATATCAGTTGACCCTTCATGGGAAACATTCTGGATAATCATGTCTACAGTGATATTCGCCGCCGAAAGCGGTGAGAAAATCTGTGCAGCGATGCCAGGCATGTCTGGAACGCGTATCACAGAAATTTTTGCTTCGTCTTTATTGTAAGTAACACCTGAAACCAGGACCGTTTCCATATCTGCATCCTCCTTCATCACCAGAGTCCCTTGATTGCCATTCAGGCTGGAACGTACATGGATGACGACATCATATTTTTTAGCGAATTCAACGGAACGAATCTGCAAGATCTTCGATCCAAGAGAAGCCATTTCCAGCATTTCATCGTAGGAGACCTTTTCCATCTTGGTGGCCTCAGGTACGATGCGCGGGTCAGTGGTGTAGACTCCGTCAACATCCGTCAGAATCTCGCAGACATCAGCCTTCAGCGCTGCGGCAACAGCCACGGCAGAAGTGTCGGAGCCACCACGTCCCAAGGTCGTGATATTGTTATCACGATCAATCCCCTGGAAGCCTGCAACAATAACAATGGTGCCATTGTGCAAGTCTTCACGCATGTTGGTATCCTGGATCTCCTCGATACGCGCTTTTGTAGAAGAGCTGTCGGTGTAAATCGGCACCTGCCAGCCCAGATAACTCTTCGCTTTGTAACCCATCGACTGCAGTGCCATCGACAAGAGAGAGATCGAGACCTGCTCGCCGGCAGCGACCAGGACATCATATTCCCGTTCACTTGGAAACTCGCACATCTCTTCCGCCAGGGCGACCAGTTTATTGGTCTCACCAGCCATAGCCGAGACGACAACGACCATATCGTTGCCTTCATCGTAAGTGCGTGCAACCCGCCGAGCCACATTCTGTATCTTTTCGATACTCCCTACCGAAGTACCACCATACTTTTGAACCACTAGTGCCATCTGTGGTTGATCCTTCCTGGCATGAACTTTTCAGAAGCTCATACCTGCTGAGATAGTCCCTTGAGGGGTCGATTGTTTTTAATAACAGTATTCTACTTGGCCGTCAAAGGTTTTCACGGAGTATCATGCGGGTATTCCTTAAGAAGGACAGTGTCTTGACATTTTCTCCAACAGTTCTCCACCACGGCTATCGAACGCTTCGAAGTGGAATTGACGCATGTCTTCATCAATACGTTCGATGCTAACAGAGAGGGAAGCAGAAAGCGCATCGGTCATGCGATCAGCCCATTCAACAAGAGTCAGCCCCTCTCCCTCGGCAAACTCGTCGTAACCGAGGTCTGCGAGATCATCGACCTGTGAGAGCCGATACAGGTCAAAATGGTACAGGACCAGACGGCCCAGATGGATATTCAGCAAAGTATAAGTCGGACTGGTTACCGGCGTTTCTGCAGAGACTCCGAGGCCCATCGCGACACCCTGGGCAAAGCAGGTCTTGCCCGCACCAAGATCGCCGTTCAGAAGAACGACCAAACCGGCAAGAGCCAACTCTCCGAAGCATTTCCCCAGGCCGCGAGTCTCTTCAGGACCCGAGGTTGTCGTTTCCAAGACCTGCAAGCCTTAAGCCCCCATACTCCGAATAACGTCGAGGCGTGCCACAACACCAACCATCTGTTCTTCTTTAAGTACCGGCACCAGGTGAACCTTGTTATCGACCATCAAACTGGCAACCTCAGAGACCGGGGTTTCAGGCGAACAGGTCACTACATCGGCGGTGCAGATTTCACCAACTTTCCGTGCCGTCACCTTACGAACGGCCTCTGAAAACTTTTTCGGGCTCTCCAGATAGATAACCCAATCAAAGAGAGAGATGACGGTAGGGATATGAAGGGGCTTGTCCTGTTCAACAAGGTCCGTCTGGGTCACCATACCAACCAGCAGGCCGTCATCATTAACAACCGGCAGAGCGTTGACCTTGCGTTCAACAAAAATTTTTGCCAGAGCCTTGATTTCGGAATCCTGATGTACGGTATGTATTTGCTTTGTCATGATATCGCCAGCTGTCAGCATTTAAGCCTCCTTTGCCAAAGCCTGCCTTGCAGCAGGGATTTCACGCATAACATCAGTCGCCAGCAACCCGGCATCACCAAAACTAGATTGCAGCCTGTCAGCAGCGAAACCATGTAGATAAACGCCAAGAGTTGCGGCATCAAAGGCCGTCAGCCCTTGAGCTATAAGGCTACCGATCAGGCCGGTCAGCACATCGCCCATGCCACCGCTCGCCAGACCAGCATGTCCGGTGGTGTTAATGCACACCTGTCCATCCGGTGAGGCGATCAAAGTACGCGCCCCCTTGAGGACCAGAACCACCCCATTTTGCATCGCAAAATCACGGGCAACGCTGAAACGGTCAGCTTGAATTTCCGCGACCGATAACCCCGTCAGTCTCGACATCTCGCCTGGGTGAGGAGTCAGGACCATCTGACGATCAAGCTGTCTTTCAATAATATTGAGATGACCACACAGTGCAGCCAGACCATCAGCATCAACCACTATTGGCAGTTCAGAATCTTCTATCAGATGACGAACCAAATCACCCGCCTCTTTACCGAGCCCGAGCCCTGGGCCTACGGCCAGAGCCTGCTTCCCTTCGGTCAGGGATAGCAAATGACCAAGAGCATTGAGGTTGGCTTCGCCTCGAAAATCTGACAAAGGGGCAGTCATCACTTCTGTAAGTCGCGAAGCAATGCCCGGTTGGACACTTTGCGGACAAGCCAGCGTCACCAATCCAGCCCCCGCGCGCAAGCCAGATTCTGCAGCCATCACCGCGGCGCCACACTTGCCCGTTGACCCAGCCACAACCAGAAGATGGCCAAAGGTACCCTTGTGACCATCATGATTGCGCACCGGTAACAAACGTCGAGCTTCGTCAGCACCGACCAGCAAATAATCAGTCGAGACTTGCCCGGAAACTTGCGCCGGGATACCGATATTCGTAACCACCAACTCGCCGACCAGACCGGCTCCCGGGTAGCTGACCTGGCCTATTTTGGGAAAGGCAAAAGAGACTGTTAAGGTTGCGTTTACAGCGGATCCCGTAACCCGGCCGGTCGAGGCGTCTATACCAGAGGGGATGTCAACAGCAACAACAGGAGACGACTGTTGATTAAGCCATTCGACAGCCTTCAGGTTGATTCCCTGTACTGGCTTCGTAAGCCCGGTGCCGAACAGAGCATCAACCAAAACCGTGAAGTCACCTACGTCAACGAGTGCCCTCATCAGAGCCTCGCCATCCGCTATGAAGGTGACCTGACCTTTACAATTTTCCAGAGCCATCAGATGAACGGCAGCATCCCCCTTGATGGCATCACACTCTGCCAGAACCAGAACTTGCACTGTCCATCCGTAGTCCAGAAGGTGCCGGGCAATCACGTAGCCATCACCGCCATTATTGCCTTTACCTGCCATGATCAGTGCACGAGGTGAATCTACAGAGGCAAAGCGCTGTACAATTTCATCGGCGACGCCACGGCCGGCATTCTCCATCAGCACGACTCCGGGAATCCCGATCTCATCGATTGTCTGGCGGTCAACCGCCTGCATTTGCGCAGCAGTCAGGACTTTCATAGACGTTCCAGAATTACAGTGGCAACAGCATAGTCTCCGTCGTGGCTATAGGATAAGTGTACCACTCCAACCTGCTTTGCGTTTGCAATCTCGGCAGCACGCCCGGAGAGTTGCAGATCAGGACGGCCCAGTTCATCGGGGACAACTTCCATATCGTGCCAACTGATCCCCTCTCGCCAACCCAAGCCAAAGGCTTTCAGACATGATTCCTTGGCCGCAAATCGTCCCGCCAGATGAGGGGCTGGATCCTTTTTGGCAAAAGCATAGTCACGTTCGCCTTGGGTAAAAAGCCGCCCCAGCAGGGCGGCCTTATTTTCGACAACAAACTTTCGGAATCGTTCGACCCTGGCCAGGTCTGTACCCAAACCGACAATCGGCATAATCAGCTTCCACGTACCAGTTCTGACATTTCCCGCACAGCCCGATCAAGACCGACCAGAACTGCCCGCGATATAATGCTATGACCAATGTTGTATTCTTCTACCCCACCCAGTGCCAGCACTGGCCGGATATTCTGATAGTTAAGCCCATGTCCGGCATTCACGCCAAGACCCAGCTTTTTACCCGCCTTAATCGCTTCCTCAATCTTGGTCAACTCCGCCACCTGATCTTTGCCCTTGGCATCACAGTAGCTTCCAGTATGTATCTCTATAAAATCCGCCTTCACTCTGGTCGAAGCTTTCAGTTGTTCAAGATCGGGATCCACAAAAAGGCTTACGGTGATGCCAGCCTGATGTAAAAGATCAATATGGCGAGACAATTTGTCCTTGTGTTTCACAACGTCGAGGCCGCCTTCGGTGGTAAGCTCCTGACGTTTTTCCGGAACCAGGGTCACGTAATCGGGGACGACTTTCATGGCGATCGCGACCATTTCATCGGTCGATGCCATCTCAAGGTTCAAATGGGTCTGTACGGTACGACGTAGCAACATGACATCACGGTCCTGAATGTGCCGGCGGTCCTCGCGTAAGTGAACGGTTATACCATCGGCACCGGCCAACTCAGCCATTGCAGCAGCTGTAACAGGATCCGGCTCCGTACCGCCTCTGGCTTGCCGGATTGTTGCTATATGATCGACGTTAACACCCAACTTGGCCATATTAGTCTCCTGTTGTTCCTTCGCCGATCATCCCCTCAACAAGTGAAGCTATTTCATTAGCCATCCCGGTAATTTCAGCCTGGTCCTGCCCCTCAAGCATAATTCTCATCAAGGGCTCTGTACCCGAATAGCGGATAAGAACCCGCCCGGTATCGCCCAGACGTTTCTCTACGCCTGAGATTAACGCTTCAACTTCAGGTAGCTCCTTAATGGCGCGCCGCTCTCGCACACGAACGTTAACCAGCACTTGAGGTAAGGCCGTCATCACCGAAGCCAACTCGGAAAGCGGCTTGTCGCTTTTTTGCAGAATAGCCAGGACCTGCAACGCTGAGATCATGCCGTCACCAGTCGTATTGTGATCCAGGAAAATCATGTGACCGGACTGTTCCCCACCGAAACGATAACCGCTGCGACGCATCTCTTCCACCACGTAACGATCACCTACATCGGTTTTAATCACCTGGCCACCGGCCTTTCGCAGGGCAATATCCAGCCCCATATTCGACATAACAGTCCCAACCACCGTATTCTGTGGCAGCTTATTGCGTTTAATCATGTCGATTCCGCAAATTGCCATAATATGGTCGCCATCAACTTCTTCGCCATTCTCGTCAACAAAAATGCAACGATCGGCATCGCCATCAAGAGCAATCCCCAGATCAGCACCATGTTCACGCACCGCAGCAGAGATCACTTCGGGGTATGTGGAGCCACAACCATCGTTGATATTGGTGCCATTCGGATTGACGCCATAAGCGAACACTTCTGCACCCAACTCCTCAAGGACAGCAGGGGCCACACGATAAGCGGCACCATGGCCGCAATCCAGAACAATCTTGAGGCCGGTCAGATCGAGCTCTCTGGGGAAAGTGTGCTTAAGGAAGACGATATAACGGCCCATGGCATCATCGACACGAAAAGCCTTCCCCACTTCTTGAGCAGTCGGCCGCAATGAATCGATCCGATCGGAGAAGATCAGGTCTTCGATCTGCAACTCCACCTCGTCTGGTAATTTAAAACCATCACGGGCGAAAAATTTGATACCATTGTCCTGATAGGGGTTGTGCGAAGCGGAGATAACAACACCGGCATCGGCGCGCATTGAAGCCGTAATGAATGCAATCCCCGGTGTCGGCAGGGGGCCAACAAGAAGAACATCGACACCCATGGAGCAGATCCCGGCAGCAAGAGCATTCTCTATCATGTAACCGGAAAGACGCGTATCTTTACCTATCACGATTCTGCTGCGCCGGTCATCGTGCTTAAAGATGTAAGCGGCGGCACGACCAAGCTGCATGGCCATTTCCGTTGTTATCGGGTGGATATTGGCTACGCCACGCACGCCGTCTGTACCAAATAATTGCTTGCCCATTACTCTATTTATCCCCTTCAGTTTCGTCTTTTCCCGTTGGAGCTTCTTCAGGTTGTGGTGGGACATAGTCTGGATCCGGTGGCGGGACATAGTCTGGATCCGGTAGCGGGACATAGTCTGGATCCGGCTGTAATACAACCTGCACTTCAACAGTTTTGGTTTCCTTAAGATCGGTGTAGTTGCCTATATAGCTGATAGCCACGATCTGGGAAAAGCTCTCTTGGACATTGGTCAGATCGACGCCTTCGGTAACAACTTCGGAGACCCCCTTAAGTTCGCTCTCAGCTCCCGCAACAGTGATCTCTTCAGGGACAGCCTTGGAGGATTTGACAACAAAGCCAGTTGCAGGCTCACCGGTCAGCACAACACTAACCGGGACTTTACGCTCACGCACCCTCTCAAGTTTGACGTCTACGTAAGACGGCGAAATCCTGGTAATCTTCAGACCACTGGGTATATTTAGGCTTTCATCGAGACGTTTAAAAGAGGTTACTCCAGCGGATAGACCAGTCAAGTCAACAGCTAGGCTGATATCTCCGGGGCTGAGATTCACCTGCAAGGCACGTGGCCCGCTGATCCTGATCGCGACGGAAGTTGGGACTTCGCTGGCAATCATCAATTTTGTAGGGAGGTTATCATATTCGAGCGGCACGATGTGGCTGACTTCCATGCGGCTCTCTCCCATAACAAAAAACCAGAGAACCACAGCGAAAGCCAAAGAAATAAATTTCAACAACCAGTTTTCAAAAATCTTTTTGCTCATACTCAGCTCTTCATGCCGCGTTTGCTACGCGGCTCAAGCAGACGTTTAAGAACTTTTTTCAAAGTAGACACTTCCAGGTCTCGAGTTATTTTGCCACCAACGACCACAGAAAGTTTGCCTGTCTCCTCCGAAACGACAATGACCACGGCATCAACCAGTTCAGTCAGGCCAATTGCTGCACGATGACGGGTTCCGTAGCGCGGGCTGACATCAGGATTCTGGGTTAAGGGTAAAAAGCAACCGGCCCGCGTAATTCTGCCTCGTTGGATAATAACAGCGCCATCGTGAATCGGAGAGGCGGTATGGAAGATCGAATGGATCAGCTCACTTGACGGCTTGGCGTCCAACTCAACCCCGACCTCAAGAAAATCGTTGATGCCGGTTTCGCGTTCGATAACGATCAGAGCTCCAAGCTGTTTCTCTGCAAGAGCGACGCAGCTTTTACAGAGCTCATCAATAACACGTGTTTCTTCGCGGAAAGAGAGGTCGGCGAAAAAGGGGTTGCGCCCAACGTGAATCAAGGCACGACGGATATCGTGTTGGAACAGGACAACAATTACCAGGATGATCGAGGAAAGGAAGTTGTTTAGAATCCAGTTGAGTGTGTATAAGCCGCCGATCTGGGAACCAACGTAGATGATGAGAAGAATGGCCAAGCCAATCAGCATCTGCACGGCCCGCGTGCCTTTGATAAGCAATATGATCCGGTAGATAATGAAGGCGACCAGCAGGATGTCGAGCAGGTCCAGGAGCCAACGGAAATTTGACAACATCTCGTACATCCTGAATGCCCTCTATTAGTAAAGTCCGGTCATCGAACCGGCCATGCAGCACCTTGACAAACAGCCTGCGCCATCATAACGGTCTGACGCGAAGCAGCAACATCGTGTACCCGGAAAATACGGGCGCCCCCCGCGTAGCCAAGAGCAAGAGTCGCCATGGTTCCAACGGACCGGTCAACGGGGTTTGGCTGATCCAGTATCTGGCCGATGAAACTTTTACGAGATGTCCCCAACATAATCGGTCGGCCAAACTCTGCAAGAGTTGCCGTCTGGCGTAACAGTTCAAGATTGCCGGCGGCATCCTTACCAAAACCGATCCCAGGATCGATGGCAATCTTATCAAGGGCCACCCCTGCGGCCTCGGCACAGCTGATACTCTGCTGCAGTGAAGAGACAACGTCTCCGACCACATCATCGTAATCGGTGTTCTGCTGCATGGCTTCCGGTTTGCCACGGGTGTGCATGACTATTAAACCGGCACCTGATGCGGCGACAACTGCGGCCATCTGCGGATCGTAAGTCAAGCCACTGATGTCGTTAACGAATTCGACCCCGGCTGCAACTGCCGCGGCAGCGACTGCACTCTTGCTCGTATCTATGGAAAGTGGCAGGGCCAGTTCCCGGGTCAAGGCTTCAATCACCGGCATCACCCGATCGAGCTCTTCTGCCTCATCGACAGGTGGAGCCCCGGGACGTGTACTTTCACCGCCTATATCGATAAGGGCAGCACCCTCCTGCTCCATACGGCGACCCTGCGCAAGCGCTTCGTCAACCTTACAGAAACAGCCACCGTCAGAAAATGAATCAGGAGTTACATTCAGGATGCCGACAATACATGGCTCTCGCAAACTCAGCCGAGAGGTTCGGCCGGCGAGATAGTCCTGCCGGGGGCCTGGATGTGTGACAAAGCTTTTGATTATTCCTCCACAGCAGGATCTACTGCAGGAGCAACATCGTCCTCAATAATTTCAGGAGGGACATCGCCAGGCTCTGACGCAACATCTTCTTCGCCGAAAACTATGAGTCTGATTTCACTGCCATCCATATTCTCACGCTCCAGCAAAATCTCTGAAACTTCGATCAAAGCATCTTTGTGTTGCGACAAGAGGTCACGAGTCCGGACATAGTTTTCCTCGACGATGCGACGGATTTCTTCATCAATAGCGGAGGCAGTCGCCTCACTGTAATTCTTGACGTGGCCATAATCACGGCCAAGGAAAACCTCACCCTCTTTTTCACCATAAGACAGAGGACCAAGCTTCTCGCTCATGCCCCACTCACAGACCATTTTGCGAGCGATTGCAGTCGCGCGCTCGAGGTCATTTGATGCACCGCTGGTAACACTTTCAAAAACCAGTTCTTCGGCAATCCGGCCACCGAGCAGCGTACAGATTTTAATATTCAGGCCGTCCGCAGTTTCATTATATTTTTCTTCCGCGGGTAAATACATGGTGACTCCCATAGCACGGCCGCGAGGGATAATCGAAACTTTATGGACCGGATCGGCTTCAGGAATATACATGGCAACCAGGGCGTGCCCGGCCTCATGATAGGCCGTAACCTTCTTCTCCTCCTCGGTAATAACCATGGAGCGGCGCTCGGCACCCATCATGACCTTGTCCTTGGCAGATTCAAGGTCTTGCCTGTTGACTTCATCTTTATCGGCGCGAGCAGCAAGCAAGGCGGCTTCGTTAACCAAGTTTTCGAGATCGGCACCAGAAAATCCAGGAGTTCCTTTGGCAATCACTTCGAGTTCAACGTCCTCACCCAGAGGAACCTTGCGTGCGTGCACCTGTAAAATTTTGAGACGACCACGAACATCCGGTCGGGGCACCACGACCTGACGGTCGAAACGGCCAGGACGCAAGAGGGCCGGGTCAAGAACATCTGGACGGTTGGTAGCGGCAATCAGGATAACGCCTTCATTCGACTCAAATCCATCCATCTCAACCAGCAGCTGGTTGAGCGTCTGCTCCCGCTCATCATGACCACCACCCATACCGGCACCACGATGGCGACCGACAGCGTCAATCTCATCGATGAAGATAATGCAGGGAGCATTTTTTTTGCCCTGCACAAAAAGGTCACGCACACGACTGGCACCAACGCCAACAAACATTTCGACGAAGTCAGAGCCAGAGATAGAGAAAAACGGCACACCGGCTTCACCGGCAATTGCTCTGCCCAGTAAGGTTTTACCTGTTCCAGGAGCACCGACCAACAAGACACCTTTCGGAATGCGCCCACCGAGGCGAGAGAACTTTTTTGGGTCCTTCAGGAAGGCGACGACTTCTTCAAGTTCATCCTTAGCTTCGTCAATTCCAGCCACGTCGTTGAAGGTGATCTTGGCTGAAGACTCACTAAGCAGCTTGGCACGACTCTTACCAAAGCTCATAGCCTTGCCACCACCAGACTGCATCTGTCGCATAAAGAAGATCCAGACGGCGATCAAGAGAAGGATCGGCCCCCACGAGACCAAAAGAGACATCCAAAAGCTGTTGCCTTCATCGGGCTCTGCTTCAATGGCGACACCCTGCGCGCGCAACATACTGATCAAATCGGGATCATCCGGAGCATAAGTCTTGAATGGCGAGCCATCAGCGTAGGTTCCCTCAAGGTTAGATCCTTGAATAGTCACATCTGCGATCTCACCCTCTTCCAGGGCAGCCAGGAAGGTCGTATATGGAACAGGTTTGAGGTCGCGACCCTGCTGGGTCATCATATTGAACAGCATGATCATCACTAACGAGATGACCAGCCAAAGAGCCAAATTCTTGTAAAACTGATTCACATTACCCCCTAAGGCTTAAAACACCTGAAATATACGGTGTTTGGCGTTTTAAAAACACTGGAAACTCTATCATATCGGTGCGCCTATCACAAGTCGATTATGAGTCTATTTTAGTCTTAATTTCGAGTCTTAAAACCGGCTCGCCCGGCAAGGGTCGCTGCTCTTCAGACCTACGCATGCCGATAACCCAGAGGATCTCATTGTCCTTGATCATCACCAAGGCGTTCTGTCGTTCCTCGCGTGTCAATTTAAGGTCAACGAAGAAATCCTGAAGTTTCTTTGTTCCCTTCATCCCAGAAGGACAAAAACGATCTCCCGTCTCACAACTCCTGACATGCAACGGGAACGATAATGATACTGCGGAGAACTCAACAACGCTTCGGCTCTCGCCAAGAGGAGACTCCTCCAGCGTGACGCTCAAGATTCGGTTCTCAGACAAGCAGTAATCTCCAGGAGATGTCAACTCACAACTAAAAGGGGCAACAGTTGCCGGTGCTTCTCTTCGGAACACGAGGACATCATATCGACGTGCGACCCAGGCCCCCGGCAGATCCAGTGCTCCCTGCGGCTCCCCTTCACTGGCCAGCATCATAATATCAGCGGTATGGGCTGCAGTGATGCCACGTAAATCACCACGCACTTCTGCCAAAGCTGCCCGGACCAGACGACCCGTCAACGCCTGAGGTAAAGCAAGCAGACCATTCCGATTCAGGACATATTCATCGACCAGCCATTGGCCATGCTTTGAGAGCTCACGAGCAACCAGATCAGACCAGAAATCCTCATCCTGCTGCATCTGTTCACAAAGACCAACAAGCTGCATGCGTATATTCGGGTTGAATTCTGCCAGAGTTGGAAGCAATTGATGGCGGATACGGTTGCGTGTGAAGCGTTGATCAAGGTTGCTCAGATCCTCACGCCATTCAAGGCCTTCTGACTGAAGATAGTCCAGAAGTTCCTGACGAGAAAAAGGCAACAGAGGCCGCACAATAGAACCGTTGATTGTCCTCATGCCAGCCAATCCGGTGACACGACTGCCGCGCAAAAGACGCAGGAGGAAGGTTTCCGACTGGTCATCTGCGTGGTGTCCAAGGGCGACCAGATGACAGCCACGCACCTGAGCAGTCTTCAGCAGAAAATCACGGCGTAGATCCCTGGCGGTCTCTTCAAGGTTGCCCTTTCTTTGCCGGGCAGCCTCGGCTACATCCAGGCGTTCATGGGTTAAGTGAACACCAAGACCGGCGCACAACTCTGCAACAAAACGTGCATCATCACGGCTTTCAGGACGCAAAGAGTGATCAAGGTGCGCTGCTTCCAGGTGGAGTTGTAGAGGAACAGACAGATGATGAAGAAGTGTAAGTAAAGCGACCGAATCTAAACCGCCTGAAACAGCCACAAGGACGCGACTGCCGGAAGGGATGCAACCGGACTTCAGAAGCGACGTATGAAAGCGTTTCTGTAGAGACATAGAACCATCACCTGAAACGCAGAACCCCCTTCCGGAGAGGGAAGAGGGTTCTGTCAGTGTGGTGGCGGTGCAGAGATTCGAACTCCGGACACTGCGGATATGAGCCGCATGCTCTAACCAACTGAGCTACACCGCCAAAAACCAGCAAGCCGCCAAACCGGCGGCCTTTATTTTTTGGTAGCGGGGGCAGGATTTGAACCTGCGACCTTCGGGTTATGAGCCCGACGAGCTACCTGACTGCTCCACCCCGCAACAGGATTTTGGAATTTACCCGTCCCCCTTCATGATGTCAAGAAAAAACTCACCCCTTATCGCTTCCTGACAAGAGCTGACAAGCGCTCTTTTTCCTTCAATAGAGCAGCAGCAGTGTCGGCTCCCTCTCGGCTACTATATGGCCCAGCCAAGACCCGGTGCCAGACACCCTTGTCGCCAAGGTCAGCGGTCTCGATAAAGGTCGAAAGTTTATATAGCTTGAGCCGTGAAGCCAACCCCTTGGCGTCCTCACCGGTACGAAAAGAAGCTACCTGCACAACAAAAGAACCTTCTGCAGAAACGGTCGGGACGGTTGTCTGCTTAGGCGAAGCAGCAACCGGCTTCACGTCTGCTTGTTTGACGGTACGCTTAGGTTTCGCCTGCACAGCCTTTGTCGGCTGCTCTGGTGGCAGATTGATGCCACTGCCAAGGGGAGCCTGTTTGCCTTTCGGCAGGTTGTCATAAAAGGTTAATCGCTCGGGTTTTTCCGATGCCGCTTCTTCCTGCGGAGGCGGTGGAGGTACAATCTGGGTCACCTTGTCAGGGGTTGAGGAATCCACATCTGCGATTAGCCCCTGATTAGAAACATTCCTTTGCCCGAACATCACCCCAAGAGAAAAGCTGACAGTTGCGACCGCAATGATCAACACAACAATCAGCATCAACTGCTTGCGTTCGATTCGTCGCTGAGTTCTCGATACAACCGGTTGCACCATCATCTCCACCCTCCGTGGCGAACCGTCACATTCGCTCCGGAGCGTCAACTCCGAGCAGGTTCAGTGCATTGGCGAGGACCGTTCGCACACCCTTGATGAGATAGAGCCGTGCCTGCGTCGTCGCCGGGTCATCAACCAGTACCCGCTGCCGATTATAGTAACTGTGAAACTGGGCCGCAAGCTCCTGAAGGAAGTAGACAACGCGGTGCGGCTCACGGTTCTGTGCCGCGTTAATAACGGTTTCCGGGTAGCGTGCCAGATGCTTCGCCAGGGCCAGTTCCTCAGCAAGCGTCAAGCATGACAAATCTATAGACTCACGTTCCAGAGTCACCACGCCTTGCTCCTCAGCGTTGTGGCAGATGCTGCAGACCCGAGCATGTGCGTACTGCACATAGTAAACAGGGTTGTCATTGCTTTGCCGCTTGGCTAACTCAAGGTCAAAATCAAGCTGACTGTCTGCCCGCCTAAGCAGGAAGATAAAACGACAGGCATCTTTCCCGACCTCGTCTACCACTTCGCGCAAAGTGACAAACTCACCCGAGCGGGTACTCATGGCAACCGGCTCTCCTTCGCGCAACAAGCTAACCAGTTGCACCAGGATTACCTGTAAATCATCGGGGTTGCGACCCAAGCCATTCACGACAGCCTTCATCCTCTGTACGTAACCATGGTGGTCAGCGCCTAAGACATCAATAACAGTGTCGAAACCACGACTGAACTTTTCCAGGTGGTAGGCAACGTCTGAGGCGAAGTAAGTTGTTTCTCCATTTGAACGAACCAGAACACGGTCCTTGTCATCACCAAAATCGGTGGTGCGAAACCAGACAGCACCGTCCTTTTCATAGGACAGGCCCTTCTCCTTCAGAACTTTAAGGCCGGCAGAAACTTCATCGCGATCAAAAAGGCCCTGCTCACTGTACCAGTTGTCAAAGGTAATGCCGAACGCCTCGAGGTCGTCCCGGATACCCGCCAGGATACGGTCACCACCAAAGCGGCCGAGTAATTTAATGGCCTCGTTCTCATCAAGCTCAAGGTATCGAGGCCCTTCAGCCTCATGGATCTCTTTGGCGAAGTCGAGGATGTAGTCACCCTGGTAACAATCATCAGGGAACTCAACCTGCTCACCACACACCTGTCGATAACGCAACAGTAGCGAGAGGCCAAGTGTACGCATCTGGTTGCCTGCGTCGTTTATATAGTACTCACGCTGAACTTCATAGCCGGCCGCCTGCAGGACTGAAGCGACCGCGTCGCCTGTTGCGGCACCTCGACCATGGCCTATATGCAAAGGGCCGGTTGGGTTCGCACTAACGAACTCGACCTGGACCTTTTGGCCCTCACCTACCTGAGAGAGGCCATAGTCCTTACCTTTCACGGTGATCTCGTCGAGAACTTCATACCAACAACCTGGCGCCAGGGTAAAATTGATAAATCCCGGCCCAGCGATCTCAACTTTACTCAGGAAGTCACAATCATCGAGTGCTTCAACCAGAGCTTCAGCAATCTGCCGAGGTGATTTCTTTTCGGCGCGTGACATAGTCATGGCCAGATTAGAGGCAAAATCACCATGGTCAGGATTTCCCGGGATTTCAATCTGCACATCAGGAACGACTCCCGAGTGCAGGGTACTATTATTAAAGCAGGCTTGCAGAGCGTCACCGATCTGTTGCCGCAGACGATCCTTCATGATTTCTTTAATCCTCCACTGGATCAGGGTCTATATACCCTGAATGTATTCACACAAGCTGACGCACATGATTCAAAAGAGGGTTAGTAAACGCCTCAATTGGCCATGGGCAACAGCCTAAAC
>JAAXQF010000040.1 GCA_012974435.1 Desulfuromonadales bacterium
GGTTAGATCCCTTGCGGAGGAGCAACAAGTAAACCCAGGGGTTGCGCCTCAAACAGTTCGCCCTGCTGATCGCCGTTAATCCATTCGTCATCGGCTGCGGCAACAGGGGGTGGGAAACCAAACAACATCAGACAAAAACACAATCTAAAAACGAACCCATCAAGAAACATCAACAATGGTGAAAGTTTTCTGCCCCTCCCCTTGCCCGACACACACTTCATCATCACAAACCTTACCAAGCAGAGCTTTTCCCAAAGGCGACTCCGGAGTAATAACAATATACTCCTCGTCACCATCAATGAGCTTCAGACCCCCGGCTTCAGAGCCAAGAAATATTTTTCTGCTGTTGCCATTCTCATCTTCGAGGCTTACCAAAGCAGTCAAACGAATAGGTGTCTCCTCGTCAAAGAACCGGAGCACCATGGCCTTGTACGTATCTAAAGCGTGACGAATATCCTGGGCACGATTGGCTTGTCCCTGCGCCACATACGACGCCTCAAGACCGGTTGTGTCATACTTGTTGTCAGGAACACACTCTTCATGAGTGGCCGCCGCATGGGCGGTGCGTGCAGCCTCGGTCAGAATTTTAAGATCTTCTGTCAGGAGTGCGACAATCTTATTTAAAATCAGCTTTTTATTCATGAACAAAGCTTCTCACAGGCACAGGGCTGGATGCAAGACAGGTCATCATCATTTGGTGTCACACTAAGCATTTAAAGAAACCGATAATCGAGAGAGCAGATAACCATTTCAAATTACATTCTGCAATGTTTTTGGTAGATTGTAATAGTTGTTAGCTTTACGCACACCTGCACTCACTGAACAGAGGCCAAACCATGACCGAGCTGACCGCTCTGCAAGACATCCTTGTTCTACTTTGCCTCGCTCTGCTCAATGCCTACGTCTTTAGCCTTTTGCGCCAATCACCAATCGTCGGCTACCTCACCACCGGGCTGCTCGTAGGCCCGTATGGTTTCCACCTGATCCAAGGCCTCCGCGAAGTCGAGCTGGTTGCAGAAGTCGGAATCGTCCTGCTGCTCTTCACCATCGGACTGGAGTTCTCCTACGACCGGATTTTGCGCCTCAAGAAGTTGTTACTTTCAGCCGGCGTTACGCAAGTGGTTTTAACCGGATTAACCGTATTTTGCATCACCCTCCTGTTTGGAGGGAGCATGGTCTCCGCCACGATTCTCGGTATGGCCATGGCCCTGTCATCAACTGCAATCGTCTTGAAATTACTCCTTGAACGCGGTGAAGTCGATGCGGCACACGGTCGCATGGCGCTCGGCATCCTGCTCTTCCAGGACCTTTGCATCATCCTCTTTATTGTTGCCCTGCCCCTTCTTGGCGAAACAGGTCAAGACTTTACGATCTGGGCTCTGGTCAAAACCGGGCTGATTCTGTGCTCTCTCTACCTGTTCGTCCGGCATCTTCTTAAGCCGCTACTGCGCATTATCCTGAGCACCCGTGCTCCAGAGCTGTTTCGTCTAACGATTATCGCTGTGGTTCTGGGCACCGCCTGGGCAACGGCCCATGCAGGGTTGTCTCTTGCGCTTGGAGCCTTCCTGGCGGGGTTGGCCTTGGCAGAATCGGACTCTTCGCATCAGGTCATGGCTGACATCATTCCCTTTCGCGATGTTTTCCTGGCAGTCTTCTTCATCTCGGTCGGCATGTTGGTCGACATCCAGCTGTTCTTAACCAACTGGTGGATTGTGCTTTTATGCGTGGTCCTTCTCAGCCTGACTAAAACCGTAACCGGAACGCTCGCAGGTCTGATGGCCAAGCAGCCTTTACGTACGTCCATGGTTGCCGGGTTGATGACCTTTCAGGTCGGAGAATTCTCTTTCATCCTTCTCGAATCAGCCCAGGATTTGAGCCTGATTCCAATACAAACCTATCAACTCGCACTCTCGGTCGTCGCTTTAACGATGATGCTGTCACCTTTGATGTTTCGTCATGCCCATAGTATCTCAGATCGTCTCTCGTCTTTATGGGGAGGACCTGGCGCGCACCTGGCAACACAGGATAATGAGCGCACGGCCAACCTGGAAGGGCATGTCGTTATCGCCGGTTACGGCGTAGCTGGCAGGAATATCGCACGCACTTTACGCGAGATGCGCATCCCCTACATCCACATTGAAATGAATGGTGAAATGGTACACCGCGCTCGCAAATCCGGTGAGATCATCATTTATGGTGATGCTACAGCACCGACCGTTCTGGAGGGAGCAGGTATCCACAAGGCCCGCGCCATGGTTCTTGCCATTAACGACCCCTCTGCCTTGGCACGTGCCATTCCAACCGCCCGTGAACTGAACCCCGACCTGTACATACTGGCTCGCACCAATTTCGTCGCCAGCATCGAACAGCTGATGCGCCTGGGGGCCGATGAAATCATCACCGATGAATTTGGCGCCGGCCTGGAGATGGCGACTTTACTGCTTCGTCAATTCAAAGTGCCGGATGGACGAGTCCTGAAAATCCTCTCTTCTTTGCGTGAAGAACATCATCAACGCTACAAGCAACAGGGCCATTCGACCAAAAACCTGACCGGCTACCTGTCAGTCCTCGACGGCGGTGAAATCGATATTCAAGCTGTTCCAGACGACTCGCCCTGTCTCGGCAAAAGCCTTGCCGAGCTCAATTTCCGCGCCGTAACCGGCTGTAGCGTTATGGGAGTAATCCGTCAGGAGAGGGTCGATTACAATCCCACGGCAGAACTGCGGCTGGAAGTCGGTGACACCCTTATGCTTCTGGGTGAAGAGGAAGGGATTATTAAAGTTCGCGAGTTACTGCATGGACATCACATTTAAAGTTTTTTCCTCCTGTTACAATGACGTGCAGTATCTGCCTGGAGCATCTCTTCATCGTATCATCCCTAATCTTTCTTGTATGACCCGATAGCAATTGCTGCACAAGAGTCGAAAAGCTTGTGCTAGTATCGCCTCCCTGAAAATAACCCCGAGACAAGGATCGACTCAATAATGAAGTCAACAGGAACAGTCGCAATCAATCAAATTCTGGTCGAAGAGACCGGCTTGCAAATAGCACAAATCAAACAGACCGTAGCGCTGCTCGAAGAGGGCGCGACCGTGCCCTTTATCGCCCGCTACCGGAAAGAAGCCACGGGGGAGCTTGATGAGGTTGAGATACGTCTGGTGCAGGAGCGCCTTGAATATCATACGGCTCTTAACGATCGTCGACAGACCATTCTTAAATCAATCGACGAGCAGGGCAAACTGACCCCTGAGCTACGCCAGAAGATTGAGCATACCCGTCAGAAAACAGAACTGGAAGACCTCTACCTGCCCTTCAAACCGAAACGACGCACCAAGGCACTGATCGCCAAAGAGCGTGGTCTTGAGCCCCTTGCAGAGCAATTACTGGCGGCACGAGGCCAAGGCGCATCGGCAGAAGAACTGGCCATGCCTTTTCTCAGTGCGGAACAGGAGATAGCAACAACCGAAGAGGCCTTGACCGGTGCTGGCCATATCATCGCCGAACAGTTCGCAGATGTTGCCGAGGCACGTGCGATTGTTCGCGACCTGACCTGGCAGAAAGGACAGTTCTCTTCTCAACCGGCACGGGGCAAAGAGGAGATGGTCAGCAAGTTTGAGATGTATTACGATTTCAGCGAAGCGCTGCAGCAGATACCATCACACCGGATGCTTGCCATGCGTCGTGGGGAAAAAGAAGAAGTTTTACGTCTGCGGATCGATGCTCCGGAAGAGGACATTCTCGGCCGCCTCTGCATACTTTTTGTGCCTGCCGAAAGCCGTTTTACCGAGTTATTACGCGAGATCATCGCCGATGCCTACAAACGCCTGCTAACTCCATCGATCGAAGTAGAGTTGAGGTTACAGGCAAAAAAGGCTGCCGACGACGAGGCGATTCGTGTCTTTGCGGAGAACTTGCGCAACCTGCTCTTGGCTGCACCGGCCGGCAGCTATAAAGTTCTCGGCGTTGATCCGGGCTTGCGCACCGGCTCCAAGCTGGCCGTGGTCGATGCGACCGGCCGCTTTCTCGAGCATGTAACAATTTACCCCCACACCGGAGGTGGAGCCAAGATCGAGTCGGCCAGGCGTGAGCTGCTGCGGCTCATCGAGAATCACAGCATTGAAATGATTGCTATCGGCAATGGCACGGCTGGTCGTGAGATGGATCAATTCATTCGAGCCGCTCTCAAAGAGGCCGGTTTAAAGCTGCAGGTTGTCATGGTCAGCGAAGCCGGCGCCAGTATCTATTCGGCATCGGATATCGCCCGCGAAGAATTTCCGGATCTCGATCTGACCGTTCGCGGAGCTATCTCCATTGCCCGCCGCCTGCAGGATCCCTTGTCCGAGCTCGTCAAGGTCGACCCCAAAAGTATCGGTGTTGGTCAGTATCAACACGATGTCAGCCAGACCGCCTTGAAGAAATCCCTCGATGAGGTGGTTGAGTCATGCGTCAACTTTGTCGGTGTCGACCTGAACACGGCCAGCTGGGCGCTCTTGAGCTTTGTCTCGGGAATCAGCGAAACTCTGGCCAAGGCAATCATCAACCATCGTGATTCTGAAGGCGCTTTTATCAAAAGGAACCAACTCCTCAAGGTGCCGCGCTTTGGCAAGAAAGCCTATGAGCAGGCAGCGGGGTTCCTGCGGATCAGGAACGCCGTTCAGCCGCTCGACAACACGGCCGTCCATCCGGAGCGCTACGGCTTGGTTGAGAAGATGGCTGCCGACCTCGATGTGGCCATAGCAAAGCTGATCTCTGAACCGGCATTGCTCAACAACATCAGACTGGAAAGTTATGTCGGAGACGACATTGGACTGCCGACGTTGAAGGACATCGTCAACGAGCTGAAAAAGCCTGGTCGGGATCCCCGGGAGAGCTTTGTTACGACGAGCTTTCGCGAAGATGTCATGGAGGTGAAGGACCTTAAAGAAGGGATGACGCTTAACGGCATCGTGACCAATGTCGCAGCCTTTGGTGCCTTTGTCGATATCGGCGTCCACCAGGATGGCCTGGTCCATGTCAGCCAGCTTGCTGACCGCTTTGTAAAAGATCCGAACCAGGTGGTCAAGGTTGGTCAGCAGGTTCAGGTCAGGGTTCTATCAATTGATCTGCAGCGCAAACGGATCGGCCTGACCATGCGCAAGGGTGAGGCCGAGAAGCCTCCGCAGCAGAAAGAACGGGTCAAGCAAGCACGACCAGAGAAAAAAGAACCCGACCCTTCAACGGCGATGGCCGATGCCTTGGCAAAATCAGGTTTCCGGGTCAACAAGGGCAAAGGGTCCCGTTAAGAACCTTATAGCCGCAGGCTCCTGGAGAGAATTTCGAAGGCCAAATCGTGATCAACTTCGGGGTTGAGCGCTGGCCCTAGCAGACGAATCATAGCGGCTCGTTTAAGTAACCGATCGTCGAAGCGCGCCCCTGGAGCGAGGCGCTTCAGCTCGTTCTTCAGGTGGGTAAAATTAAGGTCACGGGTAAACTGCATCGCCTCGCCAAGACCGTCGTAGTTCATGACCGGCCGATCGAAGATAAACAGCGCACGATCATGTGTATAG
>JAAXQF010000044.1 GCA_012974435.1 Desulfuromonadales bacterium
GGCGATGGTTGCTGCGACAAAAGACAGGGCAGGGTGCTCCGGGAAAATGAAGGCAAGGGATGCTGCAGGTGACACTGCAATGAGCATCCGCCACTTGTTGACTTTGAAGAAAACGACCAGAATCGCTGCCAACGTCAGGGCGAAGAGCCCTGTGATTGGCCACTTCGCAGCATAAATGGTGTGCCATAGCCCTGTTGGCTCCGTGGGCCGGCCCCAGTTGGCAAAGACCAGGATGCCGACCATGCTGGCAAAGAAGAGGGCGTTCTGCCAGAGGGGGCGCATAACCTCCGGTTCCGGCATGGCACCTGCTGCTGCGACCTTTTCCAGCTCCTCTTTGCGAAAAAAGAAATGCATGAGGATGCCGATAACGATGGAAAAAGTAACGGCCCCTATAGCACGCGCAATCCCCATCTGCGGGCCGAGAACCGAAGCGGTCAGCACAATCGCCAGAATGTTGATTGCTGGACCCGCATAGAGAAAAGCGCTGGCAGGGCCGAGCCCAGCACCCATACGATAGATGCCGGCGAATAGTGGCAGGATGGTGCATGAGCAAACGGCCAGGATTCCGCCGGAGACCGAAGCGACTCCATAGGCGAGGACTTTGTTTGCTTTAGGGCCAAGGTATTTCATGACCGCGGCCTGGCTGACAAAAACACCGACTGCACCGGCAATAAAGAAGGCCGGCACCAGGCAGAGCAAAACATGCTCCTGCGCGTACCATTTGACCAGATGGAGAGACTCCCACAGGGCATTCTCCACTCTCTGCGATTGCTGTAACCAATCAACCGGGAGGTAGTAACAGGCGACGAAGACTGCAATGATCATCGCCAGAGGTTTCCATTCATTCTTCCAGTTCATGCGTTTTTACCTTGGTGAGATTGTTCGGGAGAAGCCTCGAGATGGTGTCAGACAAGCAACCTGTGCCTTTGCCTGTTCTGATAAGACCGATTTCACACAATCAAAAAAGTTCAGAATGCACGGCACCCGCAGTTGGTAGAAAACCTGGTTGCCGCGTTTGTCATCGATAACGATCCCCGCTTGTTTAAGTACCGAAAGATGCTTGGAGACGGTCGAGACATCAGCACCGATCATCGCTGTCAGGTCGCAGACACAACGTTCACCCTGCTCCAGTTCTTCAAGAATGAAAAGCCTGCTTGGATGAGCCATTGCCTTGAGAACTTTCGCGCGGGCTTCGAGTATTGTTTTACGCTTTTGATACATGTCGCCTCCTTGATCTATTTGGCATTATGGCCAAATAGCCAACAGTTGACAAGGGTAAACGCTTAATCTCATGCAATTGTCTGTTTGAAAGGGAGAGAGAAGTTCGAGGGGGCAAACTGAGGGTGTTTAGAAAAAAACACCCCCTGAAAATCAGGCGCTGTTTAATGTTTGGCGGGAGTAGATGGGATACTACCTACTCTCGCCAGTTATGTCTAAGTGCTTGAAATTACGTTTTAAAGTCTTCTCTGCGAGTGCATTGCTGGTGTTTTTTGTGTGCCAAATTGTGTAACAAAAGACAACGTTAATCGCCGTGGTTTAGCCTTACGTCTACAGCAACGGTCATGCCAAGGGCGACACTCTTGTCCAATATTCTTCGACCCACATCACAGAAACTTTAGAGGATAATAGGATATTATCCGTAAGCTGAATACGGGATAAAATATCTTACTAAAAGTCCTTAAGGGAGCCGAGAAACAGTTGCGGGAGGATTAATAGTAACCTCTCTCCTAGTGACTCAAGGCTTTCCTGTTTATCGTGATAAATAAAAAAATCCCCGAGTGATTGGTAGAGGGCTTTCGTTTTCTTCAGATAGTCGGAAAACCTAAGAAGGCCCGAGGTTTCAACTCTCTGCCCGTCTTCAGTTGAGCTGTATGGCAGCATCGGGTCATCGAGTTCGACTGAGGTTTTTAAAATGCCCCTACTCTCTACAAGCACGTTTTCATAAAACACCCCCAGGAACGACTACGACACCACTCCAAAACAAATCTTTGATCAAGGCCACAGGTGCTTTTTTAGTTTGGTATTAGTCCGCCTTGCTGAAGTGCGACATATTCTGTCTCGCCTCTAAAATATCTTCTGTTCTGAGAGGGTGAGTGAGTTTTTATGTCAAAATCACAAGCTAGCATAATGACTTGGCTTGAAAAATCATTAATCCATAGAGACTTTTTGACTGCGGAGAGTCTTGTTTAAAGTACACCTCATATTTGCCAGACTTCTTTTGTTAGTACATCACAAGCTGTCAAGCTTCGGCCATAAACTGCGCCGGTATCGAGGCTATAGAGACCTGCCTCAAGACGAGGTTCGCCATCAGGCGTAGGAGTGTGGCCAACAACATGAATCTTTCCGTTCTTTCCCGGCGGCGAATTTCGTGCCCATAACAAAGTAAACTGGTCTTGTTCCTCTAGAGGGACATTGGGTTCAAGTCCTGCGTGAACAAAAGTGAAGTTTTCGTAAACCCACCAGGAGGTAGTAGATGCCATAAAATCAATGTGATCTTCGGGAATATCTTCGACGCTAATTACACCATAACTGTGCAGAGTCTCTTTGCCCCCATTACCCAGAAACATCTCTAATGTTGAATTGTAAAGACGTAATCCTTTTCTTTCTGAGGGGTCAGTATGAGTCTTCCCCTTCTCCTCTTCAAGAGCATCAAGAAGCATCTGTTCATGGTTTCCGCGAAGAAAAATCGTTGTGGGGAAACCCTGTCTAAACGAAAGTAGTCGTTCTATCACTCCACAACTACTCCTTCCACGATCTATATAGTCCCCGAGAAATACGAGCTGATCATCTTCTGTCGGAGACACCCAATCTAATAAAAGGTTTAGTTTGTCCAGTTCTCCGTGAATATCCCCAATAGCGATAATACGTTTCGGTTTCACAACCGTATCTCCATTACTACAAAAAGGTTTCTAAGTATGTCGTTCGACAAGAAGCTGGTTTTCATCTCAGAAGTCGTGACTAATGAAGAGTTGTGAGAGTAGCTTACCAAACCTCAAGGATGATTAATCAAGTCATGGTCCCTTGTGGGTTTTATCGTGTCGTTGTTTAAAACAAATTTACATTGAGGGTTCACTCCCAGTCAGAAGTGGATTCGTGCTCCTCTAATAATTTCATTTCTTCAGAAATAATAGTTTCAAGCCTGGTGATTATCTCTTTTATCTCTTTTTCATTGACGGATTCAGAAAAACCCATACCAATTAATATTTCACAAAGATCCTTCAATCGCACAATGCTGTTAATCATGATTTGCTCACCTTATCCTAAAGATTATTCGATCTCATAAAGTCAACTTCGATTACTTCAGTTCCCCCAATAGTGACTCTATCGCGCCCGACCTTTGGAACCATCTTGCGTTTGATTCTTGGTTTTTCGTCTTCGGTCATGGTCAGGCCCAAAAATTCTATCTGGATGAACTACCCCGCCGCAAGCTGCGGGGAATTAGACCCTCTTTCTGATTAAATCCTATAAGCAATTAGTAGCCTGTCAATTTACATTCATCTACCAAACAATATGGCCACCAAGGGTCGAACTCTGGTTGCCATATTTTGTGGATTAAAGAGTCTCCTAAATGTCTCTATCAATAAGAAGCCGATTTTCTTCTCACAAGTCGTGACAAAAAAACGACCACCCAGAGTTGATCCAAATGGTTTTTGTCCAAGCATTGCTTTGATATGTTTCGCGATTTAATTTGCACTACAACCATTAAATGGTACGCTCGCATTATCTGAGACTACACATTCAACACACAACACCATTAAAGGAGTTACCCATGAAATTCAACACACTTGCTTTCTGCATTGCCTTGCTGGTTTTTTCGGTCGCCTCAGTAAGTGCTAGCGACGACATCGGCCAGTCGGTTTACACCAAGAGTTGTGCCGCCTGTCACGCTTCTGGTGTGATGGGGGCTCCGAAAGTAGGCGACAAGGCCGCATGGTCCGGCCTGATAGCTAAAGGGTTTGACACCTTGACCCATAACGCCATCAAGGGCGAAGGAAAGATGCCGCCTAAGGGAGGCAACACGAAATTAACCGACGAGGAGATGAAAGCTGCGGTAGCATACATGATGGAGATGAGTAAGTAGAGTTTTAGCAGTCTAATGGGTGAAAGGGGGGACATTGTCGGATTTCCCCCCTTTTGCTGACAAATAGTAAAAGGCCACCCGTTACCAGGTGGCCATTGTTTTGCGGATTAACCGGCTTCTTAAATATGTCGTTCAATAAGAAGCCGGTTTTCGTCTCAGAAGTCGTGATTTATGGGAATCCTTATTACGCCTCTGCCTTGCCGTGCTTCCCTTGCCGCTTTAAATGATAGATGATTCCTGATTTCTCGAGAGCGATGGCAGCATGACGTGCCAGCTGGACGAGAAACTGCAAGTTTTGTTCGGTGAATGGTGTGTCCTCGGCATGCCCGAAGAGGATCATGATTCCGATGGCACGGTCGCGAAGGTACAGCGGAACAGAGAGTAGGCCGGGGCCTGCAACCAGGGGTTGCTCCTCTGCGCTTACCAAGTTCATCATGTAGGATGGCAACTGGGAAGGGACAACCAGCGGGCTGCCGCTCCGGGCGATATCGAGCAGGAGCCCCTCAGATAGTTGTTCGGTATGCTCCATGGCAAAGTCTACCGCGACACCGCGACTCATCTTGATGCCGAAATGGCAGCGACCATTGGCGTGCGTCAGAGCCAGCAGGCCACGCTTGGCATTCAGGGTATCAAGGGCAGCGTCGAGTAGGCGGCCCAGCAGGTCTCTGACCTCGATGGTTGAATTAATCGTTTCAATTGCTTCGCTCAGAGCAGTCATCATGTTGAGCGATTGAACCATTTCCCGGTTGCGGTGTTCCCGTTCATCCAAAAGGGCTTGATTCAGAAGGCGCAAATCAATCTGGGCAAAAGCCCGGTCGATAACGTTAAAGAGTATTTCCGTGGTGTCAATTGGCCGAACGATGAAATCGAAGGCGCCATGTCTCAGAGCCTGCAACAGGTTGAAGGATGATGCGTTGTGTGTGGTGAGGATGACTTCGGTTTCTGGATAGAGCCGCTTGACTTCCTGAAGCAGGTAAAGGCCACTGCGTGTTGGCAGTTCGGTCTCTGTGATGACCAGGTTGGTGGAATTCTGCTTGAGCAATTCAAAGGCGGCTTCTGCAGTTTCCGCTTCAAGAACGGAGCCCTCTCTTTTCAGCAGCATGGCTTTGAGCTGCTGACGACGCTTGGTGACGTCATCGACAATCAGGATGGTGTGATTGTTTATCGACATGATCATTGAATCCCGACAGGCAAGTAAGCTGTTGTCTCACCTCAAACCATGATTCCTCAGGGGGAGACGAGTGAGTTATTCTGAAGAATTGTTCTGTACAAACTTTAAATGGGTCTTAACGGCCGGTCACTCCGTAAGCTTCCCTAAAAACAGATAGTATAGAACTGGATGACACAAAACAGCAATAGTCGACCAGCTCAACGCCGACAGCAGCGTTAAATAGTATGTTCGTACCCTCCTTGCCAGAACATTAGCCCCTCAAGAACAATAAATAAGACCTGTCTCTTATACA
>JAAXQF010000369.1 GCA_012974435.1 Desulfuromonadales bacterium
ACTTCCGAGACACCCCGAACTTTGACTTAAATACTCGATTAATCTTGATTGGCGAGTGTCTCAATTGCTTGGTGAATGAGAATCAGGGGAGAAAGTGAACAATTATGACAAGCCATCCGTAGTGTAGCGGGTGGTTTTTTGTTTCCCAGAAAGGTCTATGAAACTAGGGGCTATTCATCAGTTGCATTCCTGATATGTCACTTATTGTCCACTTAACGTTCCGTCTCCATCTTTCACATTAGCTGAAATCGCTTCCTGCATGTTGTGCTGGGATTTTCTCCATACATCGCCTTGTAATAGCACGAGAAATGTCCTGCGTTGTTAAAGCCGGCCCTTAAGGCGATTTCGTAAATCGTTGAGCTATTCTTGGAAGAAAGAAGCATGTGCCTCGCGGACTGAAGGCGGAGGTGGAGATGATATTGGATTGGTGAGATTTGATAGATGTCGGTCATTGCGTAGTGCAACAGGCGACGACTCACCTGCATTTCTCGACATAATTCTGCGACCGTCACTTGTCTGTGTATATTGGCGCGCAGGTACTCATCAGTTCTCCGGGCGATCTGGTAGCGCTTCCGCCATCGATCAGCCATCGGTTCGGTCGTTGATTGCATAAGGCAGTTCAGGTACCCGGCGATCAAGTCCTCTTCTGTGTCCTCCGACAAAATAAATGGGTACGTATCTTGAGTGGCCTCTTCCGTTCTGAGCAGTTCGCGAATGCGTTCCTCCAAATTTTTAAGTGCTTGGGGCTCTCCCTCACACATAGGACCATTTTGGGGTTTCAGCCTTCTGTCGTGAATACCCATGGTTTCTGCCACATGGTGGAGGAGAACCTCCGGCACTTTTAAGATGATACACTCAAAACCAGTTGGCAGCAGGGCGTCAACCTCCTCATTCAATCCAAACATTGCTAAGGACTGCTGAGATATTAATCGTCCATTGGCATGACCTTCATTCTTTGGCTGCCCGGAAAAGAGTATCAAGGGATAACCATCCCCCGGCATCTGCCCGACGAGTCGCAACGTCTGATTGTATTTGCCGGTAAAGATGCTGGATCTTGGATTCTGTAAACTGCAAACCTCGGCAACCAGTTGACCTCTGCTCATTTGGTAGTGCTGGAAGTCGGCTCCAGATATCGCTTCCTGCAACTCCCCGGCATCATTGGCGATGAGCTTGTTGACTTTTTTTGTTACATTTTCCATCGTCTTCATCCGTCGACCGAATAAAAAATTAATCTTATGCACAAGTTGAGTAGCATTATGTTTTACCAGTAGTAACATTTATCGACTGGGAGTTACTTATTACCGCTGGCTTAAAGCTCTTTAAGTAATTTATCAGAGGATTAGAAAAAGGCAAATCAACATTGCATGGGTAAGTACGACACTACGAAAGCAAGCCAAAGCAGAGGAGAAAGCGGATGAAAACAAAAGTGTTTTTTAAGTTTTTTGGATTGGCCTTATGCTTGCTGCTGATGTATGGCGGCACAGCACTGGCAGCAGACAAACCTAACATCCTCGTCATCATGACCGACGATGTCGGCGTCTGGAACCTCAGCACCTATCACCGCGGCATGATGGGCGGCAGCACGCCCAACATCGACCGGATAGCCAATGAAGGCGCGCTGTTCACCGACTACTATTCCCAGCAGTCATGTACGGCCGGCCGGGCCGCGTTTATTCTGGGGCAGACACCGTTTCGCACCGGTCTGTCGAAGGTCGGCATGCCTGCCGCCAAACAGGGGCTGCAGGACTCAGATCCCACGATCGCCGAGCTGCTCAAGCCGCATGGCTACGCCACCGCGCAGATCGGCAAGAACCATCTCGGTGACCGCAACGAGTATTTGCCCACCGTGCATGGCTTCGACGAGTTCTACGGCATCCTCTACCACCTCAACGCCATGGAGGAGCCATACGAAGACGACTTCCCGAAGGATCCCGCTTTCCACGAGAAGTTCGGTCCGCGGAACATCATTGAGACAAGAGCCACCAATAAGGACGACTCTACGACCGATCCGCGCTGGGGCCGGGTGGGCAAGCAGACGATCAAAGATGGCGGTCCGCTACCTCCGGGCCCGAATATGGATCCGAAGGCCAAGTTCGACATGACGAATGTGGACGAAGAGCTGGTACGGCGCTCGAATGACTTCATGGAACGCTCCGTCAAGGCCGGTAAGCCGTTCTTCCTCTGGCACAACAGTACGCGCACGCACGTCTGGACGCATTTGGCTCCCAAGTGGCAGGGCAAAAGCGGCTTTGGCATGTACGCCGACGCCATGACGGAGCTCGACCACCTGGTCGGCGAACTGCTCCAGAAGGTGGACGAGCTCGGCATTGCCGACAATACGATCGTCCTCTTCACCAGCGATAACGGCGCGGAGGTCTTCACTTGGCCTGACGGCGGAAACCATCCCTTCCGGGGCGAGAAGGGGACCACGTACGAAGGCGGCTTCCGCGTGCCGATGCTCGTGAAATGGCCCGGAGTCATCAAGCCCGGAACCATCATCAATGACGTCATGGCCAGCGAAGACTGGATGCCGACGTTAGTGGCCGCCGCCGGCGATCCGAACGTGAAAGAGAAGCTCTTGAAGGGGACGAAGGTAGGCAGCAAGAAATTCAAGAACCATCTGGACGGCTACAACTTCATGCCCTTCTTCGAGGGTAGCGTCGCCGAGGGACCACGGAAGGAATTCTTCTATTGGAGCGACAGCGGCGATCTCATGGCTGTGCGCCACGGCCCCTGGAAACTCCAGTACAGGTCGATCGAGGGCAACCTGTTCACCGGTCATACGGCAGACACCAACGTCCCGGTCGTGACCAACCTGCGCGCGGACCCATGGGAACGCTACCAGAAAGAATCGATGATGTACGGCAAATGGTGGGGCCAGAAGCTGTGGACGGTCGTTCCCGGAGGCCTCATCGCCGCGCAGCATCTACAGACGTTCGAAGAATATCCACCCAGCCAGGTTGGCGGTTCGTTTGGCATCGAGCAGATCCTGGCGAAGGTCGAGGCGAGTTTCGCCTCCAAGTGAGCATTTCGGGTTGATGGTGGCCAACAGTAGCGTCCTGCCTATCCGTTCTGGCTTAGCCACCGGACGGATACGGCAAGGGCGCGCTGTGTCCGTGTCGTAGTTGCGAACATGGTGCCTCCTTGGAGGCATCCAAGATGGAAGGTTGAGGAGATGACAACCAGGACGAATGGATTCGCTGGAGCACCCCGCTTTGGCTCGTTGCGATTTTCCGTTGCGGTTGTCGCGTTTGCGGCATTGACCCTCTGCGGCAACGTGAGCTTCGCCGAAGATGAGCCTGCCGAGCCTTCGAAGCCGGCGGCCTCCCCGGCCGTCGAAGACGATCCGGTTGATCCGAAGGAGGATTCCGCGTGCCGCGCCCCGACGGGCACAACAAACCCAGACGATCACCTTCACAATGACCCGAAAATTTGCGATGTGAAGAGAATACACCCGGCGAGCAAGGCCGGGTCCAGCGGCAATTCGGATTGGCGGCGAAGCTTGCCAACCCGAGCGCGCCCCTGATGGCTTTGCAAAGTTTCATCGATGTCAAACAAAATGGCGGCTCTGCCCCAGGCGCGCACAGGGCGACCTTCGGATACGTGTTTCAGCCCGCGATCCCATTCCCAACCAAGCGGGGCAATGTCATCTTGCGGCCGCTCATCCCGGTAGACTTCGGCGGAACCTATGCGACCGGCGCCGGCACTGTCGACACCTACACCGGGTTTGGCAACATCTCGCTCCAGACCCTCTACGGCAAGACCCTCAAGAGCGGCCTGATGGCCATGGGAGGGTTCGGCGTTGGGTTCCCATCCGCCACCAAGAAAGAGGCCCGCGCCGACTGGTCGCTCGGTCCCAACGTGGTGCTCGGCTACGCATCGAAGAAGACGGGCAACGTCTGGGGTGCGCTTGCCGAGTGGGATTGGAGCTTCCCCACGCGCGCCGTAAATGGAAGGCTCACCCTACAGTACTTCTACGCCATCAACCTCAAGGACGGATGGCAGATCGCCGCTCAGCCGGCCATCGAGTATTCGCGAGAAGCCAAAGCATGGGAGCTTCCACTCGGTACGGGCATCGCGAAGGTGGCCGCTTTCGGAAAGAAGAATTTTCCCGTCAAATTGGGAGCCCAAGTCTGGGGCTACGCACCGCCGCCCGGTAGTAGCGGGCCGGAGTGGACAATCCGCTTCACGATCGCTCCGGTCGTGGGGCTCCCCTGGAAGAAGTGATTTCGAAGTGTTGCCTGAGTAGCGCGCTCCGAAGTAGCGAGTGCGTGGACGATGAGCTTCCACATGACAAAGCGAGCCCTGACCCTGGCCATCTCGGTTTCTTGGTCGGTCCTGTGTATCGCCAGTCCGTCCACGGCGCTGGCTGAAGACACGGACAGCAAAGCGGACACAGCAGGCGAAAAAAGCGCGAGCAAAGAAGTTGGCGGAAAGGAAGGCGCGAGCAAGAAAAGTGGCGGCGAGGAAAAGAAGCGGCTCAACAGCATCCGGCTCTCGGGTGCCTACGCCCATCACCTCCTTCTTCACCGCGACTCCCAGACGACGGGGGAACCGCTCGATACTCACGAAAATCTCGGTGGATTCGAAATCGCGTACGAAAGGGAGCTGATCGAGGAGCATCTCTCGATCGAGCTCGCGAAGCCCTTTTTCTTCTCCCCAGACAGCTTCGAAAGTCCGTTCGAGGCGACTTTGAAGGGGCTCTTCGTCAAGGGTTCCTGGGAGGGCTACATCGGTGCCATTCTCATCTTCAACATTCGGGTCTTCAGCGAGGAGCGCGCACAGTTTGAAGGCCAGAAGAACGTCCTCTCATTCGGCGTCGGTGGCACGATCGGTGGAAGCTATCACTTTACGGAGCGCTGGGCGCTCGAACTCGGCTTCGACTACGGATACGTTCCGACCGATCCTGTCGTGACTCACGAATTCGATTTGGCGCTCGGCGGCGTCTACCACTTCTGACGGGACATGAGCTTGTCGACCGCAGTCAGAAGCTACAAGGCGCGGCCAATCATGGCAGTCATGGCCCTGACGTTGCTGGGCGCCCCCGGGACGGCCTCGGCCTTCGAGTCGGACGTGCAGCAGGAGTTAGCGCTCTGGAGCCTGGCTTTCGTGAACCATGAGTACGACGAGCACTGGTCGACGAGCTTCCAAACCGAGGTCCGCGTCAAGGACGAGGTCACTACCCTCGACGAGGCGATCTTTAAGCCCGGGGGCTACTATCGCTTCAACGATTGGTTGGAGCTCGGCATTGGGTACAAGTACATCTACAAGAACGAGGGGGCCAACCAGAATGTCCCCTGGCAGGAGCTCTACGTGACGCATCCCTTTCAGGTATTCGGCTTCACGCATCAGCTCCGACTGGAGGAGCGATTCGTCCAGGGCATCAGCGGCACGATCCCGCGCCTGCGCTACCTGATTCATACGACGACTCCGCTGAGCCCGCTGTTCTACTTCGCGCTGTCCGAGGCGTTTCGCTTCAACCTCGTCGACAAGGGCACCGGGCCGGTCTCCGG
>JAAXQF010000370.1 GCA_012974435.1 Desulfuromonadales bacterium
AAACAATCCGCAACAGTATTATTACGGACATGGCCAACGGCAAGAACGACCGGGTTGCCCACATCCTCAGTAAAATCAACAACGAGCCCGCCATAAACAACGTACGGATCTTTGATGACTCCGGACGCATCCTGATGGCCGCTCAACCGGAAGAGATCGGCGAGCTGGTTTCAACCTCCGAACTAATGGCCTACCGAACCGGCAACTTCTCTTATTCCAATACACTCTCCGGCCAAGAACATTTCAACTCCATCGTACCTATCTATAATGCACCAGAGTGTTATCGCTGCCACGACGAAAACATCAAAGTTCTGGGAGTCCTCAACCTGCAGCTCTCCCTGAGCGTTTTGTCAAACATGCAGAGCAGCGGGCGAAACGCAACCATGGTCGCCTCCGGTGTCATGCTGGTCATCCTGATCCTGACCATTACAGCATTTCTCCTGGTCTATGTTGACGCGCCAATTCGTAAGCTGGTCACCGCCATGGATCTTGTTGAGCAGGGAGAATTCGATCAGGCACATACCTCCGTCAGCAGCTCTGACGAAATGACGCTGCTCTCTTCCAAGTTCAATTACATGGTGCAGCGGCTGAGAGCGCTTGTAGAAAACACAGTCAAAAACGAGCGAGATCTTGCCGTAAGCCAGGAGAAACTGGCTCACAACGAAGAAATCCATGCGATGAACATGACTCTTGAGGATCGCCTCAAGGAGATTGAATATCTCAACATCAACCTCGAGGAACGTATCGAGGAGATCGAGGAAGCAAACTACAAGATTGCCGACCTCGCCAGCGAACTCGAAGAGAAGAACATTGGGCTAACCCAGGCAGTAGACCGCTTACAAGCGCTTTACAAGATGGGCTTGGCCGTTAACGCCACCATGGATCTCGGCAAACTCCTGAACCTGCTCAGCCAGAAGAGTATGGAAACCATGAAGGCTCAGGTCGGCTACATTCTCATGTTAAACGAGAAGAGTGGCAATCTGGCTATTGGTGGCGCAGCAGGCATCAGCGATGAGTTTGATTGCCAAGTAGAGATTCCTCTGAAACCGGGCGGTGTCTCCTATTGGGTCATGAACAACAATGAGCCCAAGTTAGTAGAGAATGTTGACAAAGTCCGCGAGTTCAGTAAGATGAGCCGGCTCGGCTTTATCCGAGAGTCCGTTCTCTGCGCGCCACTCAATGATAAAGAGAAGGTCATCGGCACGATCACTATCGCCAACCCGATTGATGGCACAGAATTTGACAATTCCGACCTCGAACTTCTCTCGACCATTGCCGCCCAGGCCAGTATCGCCATCCGCAACGCACGCCTCTACGAAGAGCAGGAGACCACATATCTCAATACTGTTCAGGCTCTCGTCTCCGCCATCGAAGCCAGTGACGCTTATACGCGTGGTCATTCCGAGCGCGTAACACGCTACAGCGTTACCCTGGCAAAGGAAATGGGGATAGTGGGTGACGCACTGAAACAACTCGAGCAAGCTGCGGTTCTGCACGACATTGGCAAAATCGGCATCGATATCAACCTGCTCCACAAGAAGGAGAAGTTGACCTCTGCGGACATCGACGTTCTCAAGTTGCATCCCTCTATCGGCGTGCGTATACTTGAGCCGATTCACTTCCTTGGCACGGTTCGCGAGATTATCGAGCAGCACCACGAACGCTATGATGGCAACGGTTATCCGAATGGCCTGACTGGTGAGAACTGGCGCCTGGAAGGAAAGGTCCTTGCTGTCTGTGATACCTACGACGCCATGACCTCTGACAGACCGTACCGTAAAGCGCTCTCTCACGAGATTGCCATACAGGAAATACGCGACCATTCCGGCACCCAATTTGACCCTGAAGTCGCTGCATCCTTTATTGAGCTATTCAACGAGGGGCGACTTCCTCAATAATCAAAGAGTCCTATGAAAGCAGCCTCTCCTTCCACAGCTCCAGAGCAGTCAAGGCGCTTTCGTTCCCTGCGCAGCAAAGTCTTTTTACCCTTTCTGTTCCTTATTGTTGCCTTAACTGTTGCGGCAATCTATGGATCCATTCACCTGGCAGAGCGTTCATTTCAAAATAGCTCCGATGAACGTCTGGCTGCCACCAAAGAAGTGCTCTACCGAGAGTTCAAAAAGCAGGAGGTCATCCTGCAGACCTATGCTGTTATCATGCAGCAGTTCCAGTCTCTTTCCGAAAGATTTCACAATGAAGCCGAATTTGGCATTTTGCAGGACCGCCTTTTCAACACCCTTGAAAAGTCCAACATCATAACCACCTTTTATCCTGCCGACATCCGGGGACTCATTCAACAAGAAAGCCTTGTCACACTCTTCGACCAGGTGCGCCGTAGCGGACAACCTCGCTTTCGCTACAGCAATGAATTCGGTGGAGCCCCTGTTCTCATGGTTGCGGCACCAATCTACACTGGTAACGAGCTGAGCAGGATTCTCCTGTTGCAGACTGCCATGGGTGAAACTTTCTTGAGGAGTGTAACGTCTGCTCTTAACGTCTCTGCAGCACTGATGACACCTGAGGGCAAAACCATTGTTAAAAGTAACCCGGAATTTACCGACGTCGACCTGACCCCGGCCCAGATCAATCTGATTGGTAGCGGTCAACCGCTTTTCCTCGATCATGACATTGCCACAGATCCGGAGCGCCATCTCTTCGCCATGATCCCTCTGGGCAGAAGTGACAGGATCATACTTTCCCTCGAAGCCTCCCTGAAATCAACAACCGAGATGCAGTCAGAAACCATCTTGCGAATGATCCTGGTAATGATTGCTGTCATCATCCTCGGCACAATTTTTTATTTTAGAAGAATCAGCCAGATCACCAGGCCGGCAATAGAGCTGCGCAACGCGACCGAGGCGATCAGTCGCGGCAATCTGTCCTACCGGATTATCAATGTCGGTGATGATGAGTTAGGCCAGATCGCGACGTCCTTCAACCAGATGGCAGCAGACCTTGAAAGCTCCTACCAGGAACGCGTCAGCCAGGACATTGCCGCCGCTGTTGCTCAGGAAGAACAGAGGATGCAGCTGGTCCTGGAAAAGAAACAACGTGAGCGTGACAAGGTCAACGATGAGTTAAACATTCTGAAACGCGAATCGAGTGCCCTCTACCAGCTGAACCAGGCGATGACAGCATCAATTGAACTAAGCGTTATGTTCGATCGCATTCTGCAGGTTCTTAATGAAACTCTCTCTTGTGACCATATCGTATTGCTCATTCACAACCCTGGCGAAAGTGTCCTGGAAGTTGTACGCACGGCAGGCCTTGAGTCGGGCGTTCTAAGGAAGGTGCGATTCACGTTTAGTCAAGGCATTACGGGCGAAGCGGCTCAAAGTCAACGGATGATTTATGTCAAGGATATCGATGAAGACGACCGGAACCTCAGCTACCATGGGCTGATTGCCACCCGTGGTTCGGTGATTTCCGTGCCCTTGGTGATCAAGGGCCGGCTGGTTGGAGCCATCAACCTGCACAAAAAACAGGCGGAGGGCTTCTCAGCATCAGAGCAAAGGCTGGTACAGGCGATAGCCAACCAGACGGCGATAGCCGTTGATAATGCCCAACTACAAGAGAAAAGCCGGGACCTGAGTAATACAGACGAGCTAACCGGTCTCTCCAATCGCAGGCATTTCCAGGAGATCCTCAAACGTGAAGTCGCTCAGGCGCGTCGCTTCAGTTCGACCTTCTCTGTCATCATGTGTGACATTGATGAATTCAAACAACATAAATCAACGCTCGGCAACATCCAGTCTGACGCCCTTCTCAGGCAGGTCGGACAGCGCCTCCTGAAGAGCACCCGCGGCATTGACCTGGTCAGTCGTTTTGGCACCGATCAGTTCATTATCATGTTACCCAAGACCACCAAGGAAGGCGCCTTTGCTGCAGCTGAAAAGCTGCGCAAACATATCCTTGAAGAGGATTTCTCAACCCACATCCACTCGGATCTGGACTTCAAAGTAACCGTCTCTTTCGGAGTCACGGAATTCCCCGGTGACAGCAAAAACATTTACGAGCTTCTGAATCTTGCAGACCGCGCCCTTTACGCCGCCAAGAAAGACGGCAGTAACTGTACGGTCGCCTGGGAAGGCCCTGCCCCCGGGCCTGAATAACAATTCTCACAGGAAAACATAAAAGCCACCTCGCTATAATGAGGTGGCCTTTTTATTGATATAAGCATTCAGTCCACAGGCAGGTCAAAGATGTGCAATAAACTGTCACTGTAGGTTTGACTCCAACACTCCTTACGGAAAGACGGGGGGAAGCAACAAGCCCTGGTTTTCAGGCAAATCAAGCATGAGGTTCATGTTTTGAATCGCCTGTCCTGCCGCACCTTTGACCAGGTTATCAATGGCAGCAAGTACAATCACCCGCCCGGTCCGCTCATCGACAGACAAACCTATATCACAATAGTTGCTGCCACGAACCTGAGAAATGTTCGGAAACTTTCCTTTTGGCAGCACCCTGACAAAACTCTCGGCAGAATACTTTTCAAGATACACTTCATGCAACGCATCAAGTGACATCATGTCAGTCAAGCTCGCGTAGCAAGTGCTCAGGATACCTCGATTCACAGGCAAGAGATGCGGGGTAAAACTGATTCTGACGGTCTCCCCTGCCAGCCGTGTGAGAGACTGTTCAATCTCGGGCGTATGACGATGCCTAGGCAGACTATAGGCCTTAAAGCCCTCATTGACCTCACAGTAGAGAGTGTCTACCTTGGCTGCACGACCGGCACCACTCGTACCGGACTTGCTGTCTACAATAAGGGTTTTATGATCGATCAAACCTTTTTCAAGCAAAGGAGCCAAGGCGAGAGCAACACTGGTCGGGTAACATCCAGGGTTGGCAATCAGACGAGCCTCGGGAATCCTCTCACGAAACAGCTCAGGCAGGCCGTAAACTGCTTCATCAAGCAATTCTCTGGCGGTATGCTCCTGGTACCATTCTTCGTATACTTCGACATCAGAGATACGAAAGTCGGCAGAGAGATCCACAACTCTGCAACCGGCAGCCAACAATGCCGGGATCATCCCCATCGCCGTTTGGTGAGGGACCGCGGTGAAAACCAGATCAGCACGTCCAGCAAGAGCAACCGGGTCAACATCCTCGAAGTTCAGGTCAACAATCCCACTTAGAGAAGGGAACACATCGCTGACCAACTGGCCGGCGTATTGTCTCGAGGTTACGCACACCAGTTCTGTATCGGGATGCAGAGAAAGCAACCTGAGCAGTTCGACGCCGGTGTAACCACTCGCACCAATAACAGCAATCCGATGCATATCAACTCCTTACTTATTGTCCACTCGCTGGATTATGTTCGATAGCAGCCAGCTCATTGATTGTCCGACGGGCTGCGAGAAACGGAAAAAGGGAAACCCACAGGGTTTCCCTTTCAACCAAATATCCCGTCGACCCAGAGGGCCGTAAGGCATTAACGCTTGGAGAACTGGAAGCTACGGCGTGCACCGCGTCGACCGTACTTCTTACGTTCCTTGATACGACTGTCGCG